>NZ_JALRNG020000139.1:0-278 GCF_030272875.2 Pseudomonas sp. BJa5 | reverse complement strand
GCTGGCACCGCCATGACCATCACCCTCAGCAATGGTGAGTCCATCACCATCGCGGCGGGCGAAACCAGCGGCAGCGTCAGCGTCGCGGCACCGGACGACGATGTGTACATCGACGCCGGCCAAGTCGAAGCGACCATCACCGGCACCAGCGGTGGTGACTTCGAGAACCTGGCTGTGGATAACACCCCAGCGGTTACCGAGGTCAACGACACCATCGACCCGTCGACCGTCAAGTTGACCGCCGATGTCAGCACCATCGGCGAAGGTGGCGTGATCAC
>NZ_JALRNG020000138.1:0-279 GCF_030272875.2 Pseudomonas sp. BJa5 | reverse complement strand
TTCAAGGCCTGGAAGGCTGAAAAAGCCACCAAGGCCCAGTAAGCTTTCAGCCACCCGCCCGACCTGCCTACCGGCAGGCCGGGCTTTTGCAGTTGAAGGAGCCTCCCTTGCGTTCATTGTTCTGGCGCATCCTGGCCAGTTTCTGGCTGGCCATTGCCCTGGTCGCCGGCCTGTCGATCCTGCTCGCGCACATTCTCAACCAGGACGCCTGGATACTCAGCCGCCATCCGGGCCTCAACACCCTGGCGCAGAAGTGGACCCAGCGGTACGAACAGGAAG
>NZ_JALRNG020000137.1:0-280 GCF_030272875.2 Pseudomonas sp. BJa5 | reverse complement strand
CAGCCTAGGGCCGTATGTAGGAGCGAGCGGTTTTGCCTACTTTTCCCAAGAGAAATGTAGGCCGCCGTAAGGGCGGAAGGGGCCGGCAGCGTCGCCACATGGAATGGATAAGCACGCAAGCCCAAGCCCAAGCCCAAGCCCAAGCCCAAGGAGCCTAGCCCCCCGGGATTCCGTGAAGAAACAAAAAAATACGGCCCTTCGGAACGCTGCCCGCCTTTCGATCAGACCATTGGGGCGAAAGGCTATACTTAACCTGACCACTCTATGTCTCCGAGCCAGC
>NZ_JALRNG020000136.1:0-281 GCF_030272875.2 Pseudomonas sp. BJa5 | reverse complement strand
ACGGTCAGTCAACGGATCCGGACGATCGAGGCTGACGAACTCGTTGCGCATGTGCTCCAGGCCGGACAGCAGGCGCTGGGTGACCGCCGGCTGCACCAGCGAACCGCCGTCGGCCACCGTGCGGATCGCGCCCACCAGCTGCTCGAGCGAGACATCCTTCAGCAGGTAACCCTTCGCACCGGCCTTCAGGCCCGCCAGGACCAGCTGGTCGTCGTCGAAAGTGGTCAGGATGATGGTGGGCGGCAGCTGGCCGGCCCGCGCGAGGGCCTGCAGGGCCTCCA
>NZ_JALRNG020000135.1:0-281 GCF_030272875.2 Pseudomonas sp. BJa5 | reverse complement strand
TGCGCAGCAGTCGCAATCGGTTCAGCTCGGTGGGTCTGAAGGAACTGTGTCGACAGGTTTTGCGGCCGTTTCACGGCTGATCGCAGCCTGGCGGCAGCTCCCACAGATACCCGGCAATCACCTGTCGACCGTAGGAGCTGGCGAAGCCTGCGATCGACTGCGCAGCAGTCGCAATCGGTTCAGCTCGGTGGGTCTGACGAAGCGGCGTCGTCAGGTTTTGCGGCCGTTTCACGGCCGATCGCAGCCTGGCGGCAGCTCCCACAGATACCCGGCAATCGCCT
>NZ_JALRNG020000134.1:0-281 GCF_030272875.2 Pseudomonas sp. BJa5 | reverse complement strand
CCTCGCCGCTGTACTACTGGCTGGCCAGCCGCGATTCGGCGTACCGTCGCCGGCAGCGGTCGGCGCAACTGGCGATGAATAATCGGCGGCTGCTGCGCAGCCGATCGCAGGCTTCGCCAGCTCCCACAGTTGCCATTCGATTGCAGGGTATCTGCGGGAGCTGTCGCCAGGCTGCGATCCTGGCTGGTGGGCCTGCTGGTGACTTCGCCGCTGTACTACTGGCTGGCCAGCCGCGATTCGGCGTACCGTCGCCGGCAGCGGTCGGCGCAACTGGCGATGAA
>NZ_JALRNG020000133.1:0-282 GCF_030272875.2 Pseudomonas sp. BJa5 | reverse complement strand
GGCAGAACCACAGCCGTAGGTATTGAACTTGGCGTCTTAGATAACGCCCTGCTCGTTGACCTTGATTTGCAGGCGAATTACGTCGCCGCACGCCGGGGCGCCGACCATGCCGGTGCCGACGTCCGGATCTACGGCATCCATCTTGCCGACGTTACGCGGGTTTTCGTAGTGGTCGATGACCATTTCACTGTAAGCCATGGTGCAATTCCTTCCTCATCAGATATCCGCTCTTGACGGCGACTACTTAGTGCGCAGCCCACTCGATCTTGGAGATGTCGACGC
>NZ_JALRNG020000132.1:0-283 GCF_030272875.2 Pseudomonas sp. BJa5 | reverse complement strand
CGAGGACCCCTGGCTGGGGCCGGACACCCATGGCTGCGGCACGGTGCCGGGGACGTCCCCGGGCAAGTCGGTGGAAATGTACGTGGAAACCATGAAGCTGGCGCTGCGCATCACCTTTGGCGAAGACGACAAGATCGGCGACCTGGTTCGTCGTGTGCCGCAACGGCCGTGGTATGCGCGGCATCGGTCGCTGCGCGGGATCGTGACCTGAAGGGTGTATTGTAATGTAGCTGCTGTGGGAGCGGGCTTGCCCCGCGATACGATGCGACTGATAGTACGCAAT
>NZ_JALRNG020000131.1:0-284 GCF_030272875.2 Pseudomonas sp. BJa5 | reverse complement strand
CCACGGCAAGGGACTCGTCCGCCTCCGCGACGGCAGGGCGTGGACGTTCCTGTCCAGCGCCCAGAGCCTCAACGACTTCCCCGAGCCTGCAGGCCGGCGGCGCGAGCGGGGGGCGGAGCACGGCGTCAACGTCTCCACTGAGAACTGGCTCGACCGGCGCAGCGCGCGGGCCGAATCCTTCGGCATCGACGAGCAGCCCTACGTGCTGGTCGTGGGCGGCGGGCAGGGCGGCATCGGCCTGGCGGCACGGCTCAAGCGGCTCGGGGTCCCCGCCCTCGTGATCG
>NZ_JALRNG020000130.1:0-285 GCF_030272875.2 Pseudomonas sp. BJa5 | reverse complement strand
ATCACCGATGCCGCCGCGCACTGGTGGCTGCGCCTGCAATCAGAAGACTGTACGGCAGTTGAACGGCAGGCCTACGAGCGCTGGCTGGCCGCCGATCCTGTGCATGTCCAGGAGTACCAGGCCATGCTGGATATCTGGCAGACCGCCGATGACCTGCCCCGCAGCGCCGTACCCGGAACTGTCATCAGCCTGCCCCAACGCCGTGGCCCCCGTGTTTGGCGCAACTATGCCTCGGCCGCCGCCATTGCCCTGGTGGCCCTGCCGGGCGGCGCCTGGATCGGCTGG
>NZ_JALRNG020000012.1:0-138151 GCF_030272875.2 Pseudomonas sp. BJa5 | reverse complement strand
TTTTTCGGTGTTTTTGGGGGGGCCGTTCCTGTCCCTGGGGGGCCTTTTTGGGGGGCCACCCCGGCGCGGGGGGGGGGGGGCTCCCCCCACGAAGCGATCAACCCTGCAGGAACGCGCGAATCCGCTGCGCCGCTTCCACGCATTCGGCCAGTGGCGCAACCAGCGCCATGCGCACCCGGCCGGCACCCGGGTTGACGCCATCCACCTCACGGGACAGGTAGGAGCCTGGCACCACAGTCACGTGCTGGGTGGCGAACAGGTTGCGGCAGAACTCGGCATCGTCGCCAGGCACTTTGGCCCACAGGTAGAAACCGCCGTCCGGACGCTGCACATCGAGTACCGGGGCGAGGATCTCCAGCACGGCATCGAACTTCTCACGGTACAGGTCACGGTTGGCCAGCACGTGTTCTTCGTCGTTCCAGGCGGCAATGCTGGCCAGCTGGGTCTGCACCGGCATGGCGCAGCCATGGTAGGTGCGGTACAGCAAAAACGGCTTGATGATCTCGGCGTCACCGGCGACGAAGCCCGAGCGCAGGCCCGGCAGGTTGGAACGCTTGGACAGGCTGTGGAACACCACGCAACGCTTGAAGTCGCTGCGGCCCAGCTCCACGCAGGCGCTGAGCAGGCCTGGCGGCGGGCTCTGTTCGTCGAAGTAGAGTTCGCTGTAGCACTCGTCGGCGGCGATCACGAAGTCGTGCTCGTCGGCCAGGGCGATGAGCTTTTTCAGGGTGTCCATCGGCACCAGGGCGCCGGTGGGGTTGCCCGGGGAGCAGATGAACAGGATCTGGCAGCGCTTCCAGGTTTCGGCCGAGACCGCATCGAAGTCCGGGTTGAAGCCGTTGCTGTCCAGGCACGGCAGGTAGTGCGGAGTGGCGCCGGCCAGCAGGGCTGCGCCCTCGTAGATCTGGTAGAACGGGTTGGGGCTGATCACCAGGCCGTCGGCGTCGCGCTTGACCACGGCCTGGGTGAAGGCGAACAGCGCTTCACGGGTGCCGTTGACCGGCAGTACGTGCTTGTCGGCGTCCAGCCAGCCGCTGGGCACGCCGAAACGACGTTCGCACCAGCGGGTGATGGCCTGGCGCAGGGCCGGCAGGCCGACGGTGGTCGGGTACACGGCCATCTGCTGCAGGTTGTCGGCCAGGGACTGGGCGACGAACGCCGGCGATTCATGCTTGGGCTCACCGATCGACAGGGCAATGGCGCGTTTGTCCGCAGGCGGCTGGACGCCACCCAGCAGTGCGCGCAGTTTCTCGAACGGGTAGGGCTGAAGCTGGAGCAAATCGGTGTTCATCGGCGCTGGGTCTCGTCAAACATTAAATGGTCAGGCGGGAAATCGGTACGGCGGTGGCCTGGTCGACGCGTAGTTGCTCGACAATGGCATCCTGCAGGCGACTGCACAGCTGTGGGTCGGACAGTGGCTGGTTGTCGGCGTCGGTAATGAAGAACACGTCTTCGACCCGTTCGCCGAGGGTAGCAATCTTGGCATTTTGCAGCGACAGGTCGAACTCCAGGAAGATCTTGCCGATCCGCGCCAGCAGGCCGGGGCGGTCGGGGGCGCTGAGTTCGAGGATGGTCACTTGCCGCTGGGCATCGGTGTGGATGGTCACCTGCGGGGCAAAGGTGAAGTGCTTGAGCTGGCGCGGTACCCGGCGCTTGATGATGGTCGGGTAATCATCGGGATTGCGCAGGGCGTCGCTCAGGCCGTCACGGATCTGTTTGATCCGCTGCGGATTGTCGCCGATCGAGTCGCCGTCGTTGTCGAGCACGATGTAGGTGTCGAGGGTGAACTGGCTGCTGGAGGTGATGATGCGCGCGTCATGGATGTTCAGGTTGAGCTGGTCCATGGCCGCCACGGTCACGGCGAAGAAGTCGTGCTGGTCCGGGGCGTAGATGAAGATCTGCGTACCGCCCTCGAACTCGCGCTGGGTGGTTTCCTTGATCAGCACCAGCGGGCCGCCGTCGGCCGGCTGCTGGAGGATCGCATCGCTGTGCCAGGCCACGTCGGCGGCGGTGTGGCGCAGGAAATAGTCATCGCCCAGCTGCGACCAGAGCTGCTCGACGTCGTCCGGGTCGGTGCCTTCGCGGATCAGGATGTCCAGGGCCGCGTTCTGGGTCTGGCGGATCTGTTCCTCGCGGTCCAGCGGGTTCTCAAGGCCGCGGCGCAGGGCACGCTTGGTCTCGGTGTAGAGCTGGCGCAGCAGGCTGGCGCGCCAGGAGTTCCACAGGCTGGGGTTGGTGGCGTTGATGTCGGCCACGGTCAGCACGTAGAGGTAGTCCAGGTGGGTTTCGTCGCCCATCAGCTGGGCGAAGTCGTGGATCACCTGCGGGTCGGAGAGGTCCTTGCGCTGGGCGGTGGTCGACATCACCAGGTGATGCTGCACCAGCCAGACGATCAGGCGGCTGTCCCAGGCCGGCAACTGGTGGCGCAGGCAGAATGCCTGGGCATCCACTGCGCCAAGCTCCGAGTGGTCGCCCTTGCGGCCCTTGCCGATGTCGTGGAACAGCCCGGCCAGGTAGATCAGCTCAGGCTTTGGCAGGCGGCCCATGAGCTTGCTGGCCAGCGGGAATTTCTCCGAAACCGGGGTGTACTGCAGCTTGCGCAGGTGCTTGATCAGGTTGAGGGTGTGGGCATCGACCGTATAGATATGGAACAGGTCGTGCTGCATCTGCCCCACGATCAGGCCGAACTCCGGCAGGTAGCGGCCGAGAATGCCGTAGCGGTTCATGCGCCGCAGGTTGCGGTGGATGCCGATCTCGCACTTGAACAGCTCGATGAACAGGCTGGTGTTGCGGATATCGTTGCGAAAATCGTCGTCGATCAGGTGCCGGTACTCGCTCAGCAGGCGAATGGTGTCGGCACGAACCCCCTTGATCTCGGGGTGCTGGGCCATCAGCACGAAGATTTCCAGCATGGCGAACGGGGTGCGCTTGAACACGTTCGGGCGCACCGCTTCGATATAGCCGTCGTGAAGGCGGAAACGGGCATTGAGCGGCTGGGTGTTGCCGCTGTCGTCGTCGAGGATCACCTCCTCGAAGTGCTGGATGATCAGGTCGCTCAGTTCGGCGATGCTCATCACCACCCGGTAGTACTGCTGCATGAACTGTTCGATGGCACGCTTGGGGTTGTCATCGACAAAGCCGAGCAGGGCGGCAATGCTGCGCTGGTGATCGAACAGCAGGCGGTCTTCGGCACGACCGGCGAGCATGTGCAGGGCGTAGCGGACCTTCCAGAGGAATTCCTGGGAGGAAGCCAGCAGGGCGTTCTCGCTTTCCAGCAGAAAGCCTTCGCCGGCCAGTGCGTGCAGGTTCAGGGTGCCGTACTGGCGCCGGGCGATCCACAGCACGGTCTGGATGTCGCGCAAGCCGCCGGGCGAACCCTTGACGTTGGGTTCGAGGTTGTATTCGGTGTCGTTGTACTTGTGGTGCCGGGCCTTGAGCTCGGCACGCTTGGCCAGGAAGAACTCCTTGCTGGGCCACATGTGCGCGGTGCTGGTGACGTCCAGCATGCGCTGGCGCAGGCGCTCGGGGCCGGCAATGGTGCGGCTTTCCATCAGGTTGGTGACCACCGTCAGGTCGGCGCGGGCCTGCTCGGCGCATTCGTCCACCGAGCGCACGCTCTGGCCCACTTCCAGGCCGATGTCCCAGAGCAGGGTCAGGAAGCGCTCGATGGAGTCGCGAAACACCTCATGGTCGGCGCTGTCGAGCAGGATCAGCAGGTCGATGTCGGAGTAGGGGTGCAGCTCGCCGCGCCCATAGCCGCCGACCGCCACCAGGGCGATGTCGGCCTCGTCGCTCCAGTCGAACTGGTTCCAGGCCTGTTGCAGGATGTTATCGACGAACCAGGCGCGGTCCTCGATCAGCCGGCGGATCTCGCGTCCGTCGCGAAAACGCTTGTCGAGCACCTCGCCGGCCTGGCGGATGGCTTTCTTGAAGGCCGCGATAGGGCTGGCCTTGAGGGCCAGTTCCGCCTGGAACTGGCCGCGGTCGAACAGCTCGGGATCCACCTGGGGCATCGAGTCACTTCCTGTTTGAATCAGGCCGACGTGCGGGGAATGGTGTCGTCTTTACGCAGGGTGAAGATCTCGTAGCCGGTAGCGGTTACCACCAGGGTATGTTCCCACTGGGCCGAGAGCTTGCGGTCCTTGGTGATGGCGGTCCAGCCGTCGCCCAGCACCTTGGTGTCGGCGCGGCCCTGGTTGATCATCGGCTCGATGGTGAAGGTCATGCCTTCCTTGAGCTCCATGCCGGTGCCGGCGCGGCCGTAGTGGAGGATCTGCGGTTCTTCGTGGAAGACCTTGCCGATGCCGTGGCCACAGAACTCGCGAACCACCGAGAAGCCGTTCTTTTCCGCATGCTTCTGGATCACTTCGCCGATATCGCCCAGGCGGCAGCCCGGCTTGACCAGCTCGATGGCCTTGTACATGCATTCCTGGGTGACCTGGGACAGGCGCTCGGCCCATACCGGTACGGTGCCGACATGGAACATGCGGCTGGTGTCGCCGTGGTAGCCGTCCTTGATGACGGTCACGTCGATGTTCAGGGTGTCACCGTCCTTGAGCGGCTTGTCGCCCGGGATGCCGTGGCACACCACGTGGTTGACCGAGGTGCAGATCGACTTGGGGAAACCCTTGTAGTTGAGCGGTGCCGGGATCGCCTTCTGGACATTGACGATGTAGTCGTGGCACAGGCGGTCGAGCTCTTCGGTGGTGACGCCGGGCTTGACGTGCTCCTCGATCATCTCCAGGACTTCGGCGGCCAGGCGGCCGGCGACGCGCATCTTTTCGATGTCTTCGGCGGTTTTGATGGTTACGGTCATTGCAGGCTCTCTACGGCGCTCGGGTGCGCAAATAAACTGGGGAAAGGCCGGATTCTACCAGAGCCAGGCCCGCCCGGGCGGCTATGGCAGCGATACAGCCTTTATATAGGGGCATTCTGGCGCGATTGCGGCGCCGGTGCAAAAGGCGGTGACGGGTGATGCCGATTCCGGTTCCGTTTGCCCGGCTTCTGTGATATAAAATGCGCCGCTTTACGGGGATAGCCCCGGAAGCCTTAACCCACACACGTGTCGACACGATGACCTGGGTGCCCTGGATCCTCGGATCCGCGGTTGGTCATTGGGATACGTGGAGGCCCAACCCGACTTATCAAGGAACTATCATGTCCCAAGTCAACATGCGCGATATGCTGAAGGCCGGTGTGCACTTCGGTCACCAAACCCGTTACTGGAACCCGAAAATGGGCAAGTACATTTTCGGCGCGCGCAACAAGATTCACATCATCAACCTTGAAAAAACTCTGCCAATGTTCAACGACGCGCTGTCGTTCGTCGAGCGTCTGGCCCAGGGCAAAAACAAGATTCTGTTCGTCGGCACCAAGCGTTCCGCTGGCAAGATCGTTGCTGAACAAGCAGCACGTTGCGGCTCGCCGTACGTCGATCACCGCTGGTTGGGCGGCATGCTGACCAACTACAAGACCATCCGCGCTTCGATCAAGCGTCTGCGCGACCTGGAAACCCAGGCCGAAGACGGCACTTTCGCCAAGCTGACCAAGAAAGAAGCCCTGATGCGCTCCCGTGATCTGGAAAAACTGGATCGCAGCCTGGGTGGCATCAAGGACATGGGCGGCCTGCCTGATGCCCTGTTCGTGATCGACGTTGATCACGAGCGCATCGCTATCACCGAAGCCAACAAGCTGGGCATCCCGGTTATCGGCGTTGTCGATACCAACAGCAGCCCGGAAGGCGTTGACTACATCATCCCAGGCAACGATGACGCCATTCGCGCAATCGAGCTGTACATGGGTTCGATGGCTGACGCTGTCATCCGTGGTCGCAACAACGTTGCCGGCGGCACCGAAGTTTACGCTGAAGAAGCTGCACCAGCTGCTGAGTAATTGACGCCTGGCGTCTACTTGGCACGCAAAAAGGGGGCTAGGCCCCCTTTTTGCCACCTTGAAATCCACTTGTCAGCATCGCGTTGCAAACTGGTGACTGCCTGACTGCTGGCAATGGATTTACAGAATTGAACGCCCGTCAAGTATCGGGTGGAATGGTTGAAAACCTATCCAAGAGGAATTTGAAATGGCAGCAATTACTGCAGCGCTGGTCAAAGAACTGCGTGAGCGTACCGGCGAAGGCATGATGGATTGCAAAAAGGCCCTGGAAAAGGCCGGCGGCGACATCGAGAAAGCCATTGACGACATGCGTGCTTCGGGCGCCATCAAGGCCGCTAAAAAAGCAGGCAACGTTGCCGCTGAAGGCGCTATCGCTGTCAAGACCGACGGTAAATCCGCCGTTCTGCTGGAAGTGAACTCGCAGACCGACTTCCTGGCCCTGCAAGACGACTTCAAAAACTTCGTTGCTGAAAGCATCGAACAAGCTTTCGCCGAAAAACTGACCGACGCTGCTCCGCTGATCGCTTCCCGTGAAGCCGCTCGTGAAGCCCTGGTCGCCAAGTGCGGCGAAAACGTCAACATCCGTCGCCTGGTGCGCGTAGAAGGCGACGTTGTCGGCGCCTACCTGCACGGCAACAAGATCGGTGCCGCTGTCGTCCTCAAGGGCGGCGACGTCGAACTGGCCAAGAACATCGCCATGCACGTTGCAGCTTCGAACCCAGAGTTCCTGCTGCCGTCGGAAGTTTCGGCCGAAGCGATCGAGCGCGAGAAGGGCGTCTTCCTGCAGCTGAACGAAGAGAAGATCAAAGGCAAGCCTGAGAACATCGTCGAGAACATGGTCAAAGGCCGTATCTCGAAGTTCCTGGCCGAAGCCAGCCTGGTCGAGCAAGCTTTCGTCATGAACCCGGAAGTCAAGGTTGGCGAACTGGCCAAGAAAGCCGGCGCTGAAATCGTTTCCTTCACCTACTTCAAAGTCGGCGAAGGCATCGAGAAGCCGGTTGACAACTTCGCTGAAGAAGTTGCTGCCCAGGTAGCTGCCGCCAAGCAGTAAGACGGACTCGTCTGTCGCCCCGAAGAGGCTGCCCGCTCACGCGCGCAGCCTCTTTGTCAAACCGGAAGGGGTTTATCCAATCGCTTCCGCTGGCACTGAAGCAGTGCCACGCTACAGTTTGCAGGCTGCAAACAGCCCGCACAGAATTTTTTACAAACGCCGCAGGAGAGATTCGCAATGGCTCAGCAGGTGAGTGGTCGTCAACCTCGCTATAAACGCATTTTGCTCAAACTTAGCGGCGAGGCCCTGATGGGCTCGGAAGAGTTCGGGATCGACCCGAAAGTCCTGGATCGCATGGCCCTGGAAGTTGGCCAGCTGGTCGGCATCGGCGTCCAGGTTGGCCTGGTGATCGGTGGTGGTAACCTGTTCCGTGGCGCCGCCCTGAGCGCTGCCGGCATGGATCGCGTCACTGGCGACCACATGGGTATGCTGGCCACCGTAATGAACGCCCTGGCCATGCGCGACGCCCTGGAGCGCTCGAATATCCCGGCAATCGTCATGTCGGCGATTTCCATGGTCGGTGTGACCGATCACTACGACCGCCGCAAAGGCATCCGTCACCTGAATTCCGGTGATGTGGTAATTTTCTCTGCCGGTACCGGCAACCCGTTCTTCACCACCGACTCCGCAGCCTGCCTGCGCGCCATCGAAATCGATGCCGATGTGGTGCTGAAGGCGACCAAGGTCGATGGCGTGTACACTGCCGACCCATTCAAGGATCCGCATGCTGAGAAGTTCGACCGTCTGACGTACGATGAAGTACTGGACCGCAAACTCGGTGTGATGGACCTGACCGCAATCTGCTTGTGCCGTGACCACAAGATGCCATTGCGGGTATTCAACATGAACAAGCCTGGCGCTTTGCTGAACATCGTAGTGGGCGGCGCTGAAGGAACTCTGATCGAGGAAGGCGAAGAATGATCAACGAAATCAAGAAAGACGCCCAGGAGCGCATGACCAAGTCCATCGAGGCGCTGGGTCGCAACCTGGCTTCGATCCGTACCGGTCGCGCTCACCCGAGCATCCTGGACAGCGTCAAGGTCCCTGCCTGGGGTAGCGACATGCCGCTGAACCAGGTCGCTGCGGTCAGCGTCGAGGACGCCCGTACCCTGAAGATCGTCGCGCACGACAAGAACCTCAGTGCCGCCATCGAGAAGGCCATCCTGACCTCCGACCTGGGTCTGAATCCGAGCAGCGCCGGTACCACCATTCGCGTGCCGATGCCTGCCCTGACCGAGGAAACCCGCAAGGGTTACACCAAGCAGGCCCGCGGTGTTGCCGAAGACGCCAAGGTTGCCGTGCGCAACGTTCGCCGTGATGCCCTGGCCGACCTGAAGAAACTGTCCAAGGACAAGGAAATCAGCGAAGACGAAGAGCGTCGCGCCGCCGACGAGCTGCAGAAGCTGACCGACAAGTTCGTGGCTGAGGTCGACAAGGCGCTCGAAGCAAAAGAAAAGGACCTGATGGCCGTTTAAGGGTCGGGACTTTTTTCAATGGAAAAGACCAAGCAGGGTGTGTCCCCGTCGGTGCCGCGCCATGTCGCGATCATCATGGACGGGAATAATCGCTGGGCGAAGAAGCGCCTGTTGCCCGGTGTTGCCGGGCACAAGGCCGGCGTGGATGCGGTGCGCGCAGTCATTGAGGTGTGCGCCGAGGCCAAGGTCGAAGTCTTGACCCTGTTCGCCTTCTCCAGCGAAAACTGGCAACGACCGGCCGACGAGGTCGGTGCGTTGATGGAGCTGTTCTTCTCGGCCTTGCGCCGGGAAGCCAAGCGCCTCAACGACAACAACATCAGCCTGCGGATCATCGGCGATCGCTCGCGCTTCCATCCCGAGCTGCAGGCCGCCATGCGCGAGGCCGAAGCGCTGACCGCAGGCAGTAACCGCTTCATCCTGCAGATCGCCGCCAACTACGGCGGTCAGTGGGATATCGCCCAGGCCGCCCAGCGCCTGGCGCGCGAGGTTCAGGCCGGTCACCTGCGTCCGGACGACATCACCCCCGAGCTGCTGCAGACTTGCCTGGCCACAGGCGATCTGCCGCTGCCCGACCTGTGCATCCGTACCGGTGGCGAGCACCGCATCAGCAACTTCCTGTTGTGGCAGCTGGCCTACGCCGAACTGTACTTCTCCGACCTGTTCTGGCCGGACTTCAAACACGAGGCCATGCGCAATGCGCTGGCCGATTACGCTTCGCGCCAGCGCCGCTTCGGGAAAACCAGCGAGCAGGTCGAAGCTGGAGCCCGTGCTTAATGCTCAAACAACGCATCATCACTGCGCTGATCCTGTTGCCGATTGCCCTGGGCGGCTTTTTCCTCCTCGATGGCGGTGATTTCGCCCTGTTCATCGGCCTGGTGGTCACCCTGGGCGCCTGGGAATGGGCGCGCCTGGCGGGCCTGGTCGCGCAGCCTGTGCGCATTGCCTATGCCGCCGTGGTGGCCGGGTTGCTGATGCTGCTTTACCTGATGCCGGACCTGGCGCCCTGGGTGCTGGGGGCTTCGGTGTTGTGGTGGGGCCTGGCGACCTGGTTGGTGCTGACCTATCCGCGCAGCAGCGAGTTGTGGTCCAGCGTGGCCTGCCGCCTGCTGATCGGCCTGTTGATCCTGCTGCCGGCCTGGCAGGGCCTGGTGCTGCTCAAGCACTGGCCGCTGGGCAACTGGCTGATCATGGCGGTCATGGTGCTGGTCTGGGGTGCCGATATCGGCGCCTACTTTTCCGGCCGGGCCTTCGGCAAGCGCAAGCTGGCGCCCCAGGTCAGCCCGGGCAAGAGCTGGGAAGGCGTCTACGGAGGCCTGGCGCTGAGCCTGGCGATCACCGCGGCCGTCGGCCTGAACCGCGACTGGGGCATCGGCCAGATGCTGCTGGGGCTGCTGGGTGCCGCCGTGGTGGTGTCGGTGTCGGTGGTCGGTGACCTGACCGAAAGCATGTTCAAGCGGCGCTCCGGGATCAAGGACAGCAGCAACCTGCTGCCGGGTCACGGCGGCGTGCTGGATCGCATCGACAGCCTGACCGCTGCCATTCCGCTGTTTGCCGTGCTGCTGTGGGCAGCCAACTGGGGCGTGATGTGAGCAGCGTGCAACGTATTACCGTACTGGGTGCCACCGGCTCCATCGGCTTGAGCACCCTGGATGTGATTGCCAGGCATCCGCAGCGTTACCAGGTGTTCGCCCTGAGTGGCTATTCGCGGATCGAGGAACTGCTCGCCCTGTGCCTGCGGCATGCCCCGGTATTTGCCGTGGTGCCCTCGGCAGCGGCTGCGCAGCAGTTGCGTGCCGGGCTGGCGGCGGCCGGTTCGGCCACCGAGGTGCTCGAAGGCGAGGAAGGCCTGTGCCAGGTAGCGGCTGCCACCGAGGTCGATGCCGTGATGGCGGCGATCGTCGGTGCGGCCGGCTTGCGCCCGACCCTGGCGGCGGTGGAGGCGGGCAAGAAGGTATTGCTGGCCAACAAGGAGGCGCTGGTGATGTCCGGCGCGCTGTTCATGCAGGCGGTGCAGCGCAGCGGTGCGGTGCTGCTGCCGATCGACAGCGAGCACAATGCGATCTTCCAGTGCCTGCCCACTGACTACGCCCGCGGCCTGTCCCAGGTGGGCGTGCGACGAATCCTGCTCACCGCCTCTGGCGGGCCGTTTCGCGAAACACCGCTGGCCGAACTGGCCGAGGTCAGCCCGGAGCAGGCCTGTGCCCACCCCAACTGGTCCATGGGGCGCAAGATTTCGGTGGATTCGGCGAGCATGATGAACAAGGGCCTGGAGCTGATCGAGGCGTGCTGGCTGTTCGATGCGCGTCCGAGCCAGGTCGAAGTGGTGGTCCATCCCCAGAGCGTGATCCATTCGCTGGTCGACTACGTCGATGGTTCGGTACTGGCCCAGTTGGGCAACCCGGACATGCGCACGCCGATCGCCAACGCCCTGGCCTGGCCAGAGCGGATCGACTCCGGTGTCGCGCCGCTGGACCTGTTCGCGGTGGCACGCCTGGACTTCCAGGCCCCCGATGAGCAGCGCTTCCCGTGCCTGCGCCTGGCGCGCCAGGCAGCCGAGGCCGGCAACAGTGCGCCGGCGATGCTCAATGCCGCCAACGAAGTGGCCGTCCAGGCATTTCTTGAGCGGCGCATCCGCTTCCCCGAGATCGCGAGTATGATCGAACGAGTACTCGACCAGGAGCCGGTCGTTGCGGTGCCGACCCTGGACGCCGTGTTTGCCGCCGATCAGCGCGCCCGCCAGCTGGCTGGGCAGTGGTTGACTCATCAAGGGCGCTGAGGCTGGGCGCCTGGCTGGGCTGAACGTCATTCGGAGAAAGATATGAGTGCGCTCTACATGATTATCGGCACCCTGGTGGCATTGGGTGTGTTGGTCACCTTTCACGAATTCGGCCACTTCTGGGTGGCCCGGCGTTGCGGCGTCAAGGTCCTGCGTTTTTCCGTCGGCTTCGGCATGCCGCTGCTGCGCTGGCACGACCGCCACGGCACCGAGTTCGTGGTGGCGGCCATTCCGCTGGGTGGCTACGTCAAGATGCTCGATGAGCGCGAAGGCGAAGTGCCGCTCGACCAGCTCGATCAATCCTTCAACCGCAAGTCGGTACGCCAGCGCATCGCGATCGTGGCGGCCGGGCCGGTGGCCAACTTTCTCCTGGCGATCCTGTTTTTCTGGGTGCTGGCCATGCTCGGGACCCAGCAGGAACGTCCGGTCATCGGTGCGGTCGAAGCGGGCAGTGTGGCCGAGGCGGCAGGCCTGAAGGCTGGCCAGGAAATTGTTTCGATTGATGGCAAGGCCACCAGCGGCTGGTCTGCGGTCAACCTGCAGTTGATCCGTCGCCTGGGCGAAAGCGGTCAGTTGCATATCAATGTGCGTGAAGAGGGGGCGACAGTCGACAGCGCCCATGTGCTGACCCTCGACAACTGGCTCAAGGGCGCCGAGGAACCGGATCCGATCCGCTCCCTGGGCTTGCGCCTGTGGCGCCCGGCGCTGCCGCCGGTACTGGCCGAGCTGGACCCCAAGGGGCCGGCCAAGGCAGCAGGGTTGAAGAGCGGTGATCGCCTGCTCGCTCTCGATGGCAAGGCGCTCGATGACTGGCAGCAAGTGGTCGATAACGTGCGCAGTCGGGCCGGCAGCAAGATCGTCCTGCGGGTCGAGCGTGATGGCGCCACCCTGGAGGTGCCGGTCACCCTGGCCAGTCGTGGCGAGGGCAAGTCGGTCAGCGGTTACCTGGGGGCTGGCGTCAAGCCGGTGAAGTGGCCGGATGCCATGCTTCGGGAAGTCAGCTATGGCCCCCTTGAGGCCGTTGGCGAGGGGCTTTCGCGGACCTGGAACATGAGTGTCCTGACCCTCGAATCCTTGAAGAAAATGCTGTTCGGCGAGCTCTCGGTAAAAAACTTGAGCGGACCGATAACCATTGCTAAAGTGGCGGGCGCTTCAGCCCAGTCGGGTGTTGGAGATTTCCTGAATTTCCTCGCCTACCTGAGCATTAGCCTGGGGGTTCTTAACTTGCTGCCCATTCCTGTACTGGATGGGGGGCATTTGCTGTTCTACCTGATCGAGTGGGCGCGTGGTCGTCCGCTTTCGGATCGGGTGCAAGGTTGGGGGATCCAGATCGGTATCAGTTTGGTAGTCGGGGTGATGTTGCTCGCCCTGATCAACGATTTGGGTCGACTGTAAAGCTTCGTTCAATTGCGAACCTGCCGCGTGCTGCGGCGGGTCGTTTATTGCCAGTTGGAATAAGAAAGGACTTCATGAAACGTCTGCTGCTAACTGCGGCTCTCGCCGCACTGATGATCGCTGAAGTTCACGCCGAGTCCTTCACCATCTCCGATATCCGTGTCAATGGCCTGCAGCGGGTCTCCGCCGGCAGCGTATTTGGTGCATTGCCATTGAACGTCGGCGACGAGGCCGATGATCGTCGCCTGGTCGACTCCACCCGCGCCCTGTTCAAGACCGGTTTCTTCCAGGATATCCAGCTGGGCCGTGACGGCAACGTCCTGATCATTACCGTAGTCGAACGTCCTTCGGTGTCCAGCATCGAAATCGAAGGCAACAAGGCCATCAGCACCGAAGACCTGATGAAAGGCCTGAAACAGTCCGGCCTGTCCGAAGGCGAGATTTTCCAGCGCGCGACCCTCGAAGGCGTGCGTAACGAACTGCAGCGCCAGTATGTAGCCCAGGGCCGCTACTCGGCTGAGGTCGATACCGAAGTCGTGCCGCAACCGCGCAACCGCGTGGGTCTGAAGATCAAGATCAACGAAGGCACCGTCGCTGCCATCCAGCACATCAACATCGTCGGCAACACCGTCTTCCCCGACGAAGACCTGAGCGCCCTGTTCGAGCTCAAGACCACCAACTGGCTGTCGTTCTTCAAGAACGACGACAAGTACGCCCGCGAAAAACTCTCCGGTGACCTGGAGCGCCTGCGTTCCTACTACCTGGACCGCGGCTACATCAACATGGACATCGCCTCGACCCAGGTGTCGATCACCCCGGACAAGAAGCACGTCTACATCACTGTCAACGTCAACGAAGGCGAGAAGTACACCGTACGTGACGTGAAGCTCTCCGGTGACCTCAAGGTGCCGGAAGACCAGGTCAAGTCGCTGATGCTGGTGCAACCCGGCCAGGTGTTCTCGCGCAAGGTGATGACCACCACCTCCGAGCTGATCACCCGCCGCCTGGGTAACGAAGGCTACACCTTCGCCAACGTCAACGGCGTGCCACAACCGAACGACCAGGACCATACCGTCGACATCACCTTCGTGGTCGATCCGGGCAAGCGTGCCTACGTCAACCGTATCAACTTCCGTGGCAACACCAAGTCCGAAGACGAAGTGCTGCGCCGCGAAATGCGCCAGATGGAAGGCGGCTGGGCCTCGACCTACCTGATCGACCAGTCCAAGACCCGTCTGGAGCGCCTGGGCTTCTTCAAGGAAGTCAACGTCGAGACCCCGCCTGTTCCGGGCACCGACGACCAGGTCGACGTCAACTACAGCGTCGAGGAACAAGCTTCCGGCTCGATCACCGCCAGCGTCGGTTTCGCCCAGAGCGCCGGTCTGATCCTCGGTGGTTCGATCAGCCAGAGCAACTTCCTGGGTACCGGTAACAAGGTGTCCATCGGCCTGACCCGCAGCGAATACCAGAGCCGATACAACTTCGGCTTCGTGGACCCCTACTGGACTGCCGATGGCGTCAGCCTGGGCTACAACGCCTTCTACCGCACCACCGACTACGACGACCTCGATGTCGACGTGGCCAGCTATGCGGTCGACAGCCTGGGTGCCGGTGTCAGCGTCGGCTACCCGATCAGCGAAACCTCGCGCCTGACCTTCGGCCTGACCGTCCAGCAGGACGAGATCAAGACCGGTACCTACACCGTCGACGAGATCTTCGACTTCGTCAACGAAGAGGGCGACAAGTACCTGAACTTCAAGGCCTCCGCCGGCTGGTCCGAATCGACCCTGAACAAGGGCGTGCTGGCCACCCGTGGTCATTCCCAGAGCCTGGTGCTCGAGGCGACCACCCCGGGCAGCGACCTGTCGTTCTTCAAGCTCGACTACCGTGGCCAGCTGTTCCAGCCGATCACCAACGACTACACCCTGCGCCTGCACACCGAGCTGGGCTATGGTGATGGTTTCGGCGGCACTTCCGGCCTGCCGTTCTACGAGAACTACTTCGCGGGTGGTTTCAACTCGGTTCGTGGCTTCAAGGACAGCAGCCTGGGTCCTCGCAGTACCCCGAGTGACGGTCACAACCCGGGTACTCTCCCTGACCCGGACCAGGATCCACTGCCATTCGGTGGTAACGTCCTCGTCCAGGGTGGTATGGAGGTGCTGTTCCCGCTGCCGTTCGTCAAGGACCAACGCTCGCTGCGCACCTCGGTATTCTGGGATGTGGGTAACGTGTTCGACACCAACTGCGGCTCCAAGCCGGATTGCGAGAAGGTCGGCCTGTCGGGCCTGGCCAGCTCCGTTGGCCTGGGTGTCACCTGGATTACCGCGCTGGGCCCGCTGAGCTTCAGCCTGGCCATGCCGGTCAAGAAGCCGGACGAAGCCGATACCCAGGTGTTCCAATTCTCTCTGGGCCAGACCTTCTAAGGTCTGCCCCTTGCTAACGACAACGGATTCTGTAGGAGTGCATCGTGCGTAAGTTGACCCAACTGGCAGTACTGGCTGCGGCCCTGGTCGCAACCCCGGCTTTCGCCGAAATGAAAATCGCTGTCCTGAACTATCAGATGGCCCTGCTCGAATCGGACGCGGCCAAGAAGTACGCGGTTGACGCGGAGAAGAAGTTCGGTCCGCAGCTGACCAAGCTGAAGAACCTGGAGAGCAGCGCCAAGGGCATCGCCGACCGCATTCGCGCCGGTGGCGACAAGATGGCCCAGCCAGAGCGCGAGCGCCTGGAGCTTGAATACAAGCAGAAAGCCCGTGACTTCCAGTTCCAGTCCAAGGAGCTGAACGAGTCCAAGGCCGTTGCCGACCGTGAAATGCTCAAGCAACTGAAGCCGAAGCTGGATGGCGCCGTTGAAGAAGTGATCAAGAAAGGCGGTTACGACCTGGTTCTCGAGCGTGGCGCGGTCATTGATGTCAAGCCTCAGTACGACATCACCCGCCAGGTCATCGAGCGCATGAACCAGTCCCGTTGATCATGACTGCGACCATGAAACTCGGTCAGCTGGCCGAGTTCCTCGGGGCCACCCTCAAGGGGCCCGAGGAGCTGGAAATCACTGGCCTGGCAACCCTTCAGGAAGCTGGCGCGGGGCAGTTGAGCTTTCTTGCCAACCCCCAGTACCGCAAGTACCTCGAAGGCAGCCATGCGGCCGCCGTGCTGCTCAAGGCTGCCGACGCCGAAGGGTTCGCCGGTAACGCACTGATCGTTCCCGATCCGTACCTCGCCTACGCACGCATCTCCCACCTGTTCGATCCAAAGCCCAGGGCTGTAGCGGGAATTCATCCCAGCGCCGTGGTTGCCAGCGATGCCCAGGTGGATGGCGGTGCCAGTGTCGGCGCCTTTGCGGTGATCGAGAGCGGTGCGCAGATCGGCCCGGGCGTGACCATCGGTGCCCACTGCTTCATCGGCGCGCGTTGCGTGATCGGCGAGGGCGGCTGGCTGGCGCCGCGGGTAACGCTGTATCACGATGTGCGTATCGGCAAGCGGGTAGTGATCCAGTCCGGCGCGGTGATTGGCGGTGAAGGCTTCGGTTTTGCCAATGAGAAGGGCGTCTGGCAGAAGATCGCCCAGATCGGTGGCGTGAGCATCGGCGACGATGTCGAAATCGGCGTGAACACTGCAATTGACCGTGGCGCACTGGCCGACACGCGGATCGGCGACGGGGTCAAGCTGGACAACCAGATCCAGATCGCCCATAACGTGCAGGTCGGCGATCACACGGCCATGGCGGCCTGTGTCGGCATTTCCGGCAGTACCAAGATTGGCAAGCATTGCACCATCGCCGGCGGTGTCGGCATGGTAGGGCATATCGATGTCTGCGACGGCGTTTTCGTATCCGGCATGACCATGGTCACCCGCTCGATCACCGAGCCCGGTGCCTATTCTTCCGGTACGGCAATGCAGACGCTGGGTGAATGGCGCAAGAGCGCCGCGCGGATTCGCCAGCTCGACGAGATGGCGAAACGCCTACAACAGTTGGAAAAGCGTGTCGAGGTCGTGACCTCGGGCGGCCAGCCTTCATCAGAAGGCTGATACCATTTCCTGATCGAGAGTGAATAGCCGAAGGCTGGCTCTTTTGATTTGCAAAAGGAGCGCCGGGCAAAAGCGGGCGCTCCCTATCTTTACTACAGGCTTCCCCCCGAAATGATGGACATCAACGAGATTCGCGAATACCTGCCTCACCGTTACCCGTTCCTGTTGGTGGACCGGGTAGTGGACCTGGATGTCGAGGCCCAGCGCATTCGTGCCTACAAGAATGTCAGCATCAACGAACCGTTCTTCAATGGTCACTTCCCCGCGCACCCGATCATGCCGGGCGTGCTGATCATCGAAGCCATGGCCCAGGCGGCCGGTATCCTTGGCTTCAAGATGCTCGACGTGAAACCGGCGGACGGTACCCTGTACTACTTCGTCGGCTCCGACAAGCTGCGCTTCCGTCAGCCAGTGCTGCCGGGCGACCAGTTGATCCTCGAAGCCAAGTTCATCAGCTGCAAGCGCCAGATCTGGAAATTCGAATGCCAGGCATCGGTCGACGGCAAGCCGGTATGCTCGGCCGAGATCATCTGCGCGGAACGTAAACTATGAGTTTGATTGACCCTCGGGCAATCATCGATCCTTCGGCAAAGATCGCCGACGGTGTCGAGGTCGGCCCTTGGTCTATCGTCGGTCCGGACGTCGAGATCGGGGAGGGGACCGTCATCGGTCCGCATGTGATCCTCAAGGGTCCGACCCGTATCGGCAAGCACAACCGGATCTACCAGTTTTCCTCGGTAGGCGAAGACACCCCTGACCTCAAGTACAAGGGTGAGCCCACGCGACTGGTGATCGGCGATCACAATGTCATCCGCGAAGGCGTGACCATCCACCGTGGCACCGTGCAGGATCGCTCGGAAACCACCCTGGGCGATCACAACCTGATCATGGCCTATGCCCATATCGGTCACGACAGTGTCATCGGCAATCATTGCATCCTGGTCAACAACACCGCCCTGGCCGGTCATGTGCACGTCGACGACTGGGCGATCCTCTCCGGATTCACCCTGGTGCATCAGTTCTGCCATATCGGCGCCCACAGCTTCTCCGGCATGGGTACCGCCATCGGCAAGGACGTGCCGGCCTTCGTCACGGTGTTCGGCAACCCTGCCGAAGCGCGCAGCATGAACTTCGAGGGCATGCGTCGTCGCGGCTTCAGCGAAGACGCCATCCATGCCCTGCGTCGCGCCTACAAGGTGGTCTATCGCCAGGGTCTGACGGTCGAACAGGCCATTGCCGACCTGGCAGAACCGGCGTCGCAGTTCCCTGAAGTCGACGTGTTCCTCAAGTCGATCCAGAACTCCACCCGCGGCATCACGCGCTGATCATGGCTGAACTCTGTGTAGCGCTGGTGGCGGGTGAGGCCAGCGGCGATATCCTGGGTGCCGGGTTGATGCGTGCGCTCAAGGCGCGCCATCCCCAGGTACGCTTTATCGGTGTCGGCGGGCCGCTGATGCAGGCTGAAGGCCTGGTCTCGTATTTCCCCATGGAGCGCCTGGCGGTCATGGGCCTGGTCGAGGTACTGGGGCGGCTGCGCGAGCTGCTCAAGCGGCGCAAATTGCTGATCCAGACGCTGATCGACGAACGCCCTGATGTGTTCATCGGCATCGACGCCCCGGATTTCACCCTCAATATCGAGCTGAACCTGCGCAAGGCCGGGATCAAGACCGTGCACTACGTCAGCCCCTCGGTCTGGGCCTGGCGGCAGAAACGTGTGCTGAAGATCCGCGAAGGCTGCGACCTGATGCTGACCTTGTTCCCTTTCGAGGCCAGGTTCTACGAAGAACAGGGCGTACCGGTGCGTTTTGTCGGCCACCCGCTGGCCGACAGCATCCCACTGGAGGCCGATCGCGCCGCTGCCCGCGAGCAACTGGGCCTGGGTGACGGGCCGCTGGTGGCCTTGATGCCGGGCAGCCGGGGTGGCGAAGTCGGGCGCCTGGGTGCCTTGTTCCTCGACACCGCCCAGCAATTGCAGGCGCTGGTGCCGGGAGTTCGGTTCATTTCGCCGTGTGCCAATGCCGAGCGTCGCGCCCAGCTGGAACAGATGCTGGCAGGTCGTGACCTGCCCCTGACCCTGCTCGACGGTCGTTCGCACCAGGCGTTGGCCGCCTGTGATGCGGTGCTGATCGCCTCAGGTACCGCGACCCTGGAAGCGCTGCTGTTCAAGCGCCCGATGGTGGTCGCCTACCGCCTGGCGCCGCTCACCTACTGGATTCTCAAACGACTGGTCAAAAGCCCTTATGTGTCCCTGCCCAACCTCCTGGCCCAGCGCATGCTGGTGCCCGAGTTGCTGCAGGAGGCGGCCACCCCCGACGCCCTGGCCCGGACCCTGGCGCCGCTGGTCGAAGGCGGGGCGCAGCAGACCGAAGGCTTTGACCAGATTCACCGTAC
The DNA here is from genome assembly GCF_030272875.2 of Pseudomonas sp. BJa5. Classification (NCBI taxonomy): domain Bacteria; kingdom Pseudomonadati; phylum Pseudomonadota; class Gammaproteobacteria; order Pseudomonadales; family Pseudomonadaceae; genus Pseudomonas; species Pseudomonas sp. BJa5. Next base: position 119,142 of record NZ_JALRNG020000012.1, on the reverse strand, counting down.
CCTGCGCCGCGATGCCTCCAACCAGGCAGCCGAAGCGGTGCTGGCCCTGCTGGAAAGCCGATAGATGCAAATGGGACTGGACTTTACCCTGGTCGACGACCTGGTTGCCGGCGTCGATGAAGTCGGCCGTGGCCCGCTGTGCGGCGCCGTGGTGACCGCGGCGGTGATTCTTGATCCGCAGCGGCCGATCCTTGGCCTGAATGACTCCAAGAAGCTCACCGAAGCGCGTCGTGAGAAGCTGTTCGACGAAATCTGCGAAAAAGCCCTGAGCTTCTGCATCGCCCGTGCCGAAGTCGAAGAGATCGACGAACTGAACATCCTGCATGCCACCATGCTGGCTATGCAGCGCGCCGTAGAAGGCTTGAGCGTTACCCCCAAGCTGGCCCTGATCGACGGCAATCGCTGCCCGAAACTGGCGGTGCCCTGTGAGCCGGTGGTCAAGGGCGACAGCAAGGTGCCGGCGATTGCTGCCGCCTCGATCCTGGCCAAGGTCACCCGTGACCGCGAAATGGCGGCGTTCGAGGCGATCTATCCGGGTTATGGCATCGGCGGCCACAAGGGCTACCCGACGCCCACCCACCTGGAAGCCCTGGCGCGCCTGGGGCCGACGCCAATCCACCGGCGCTCGTTTGCGCCGGTGCGAGCGGCCTACGAGGCCCGCGAAGCACTGGACGGCGGGTTTGCCCTGGCCTGACGGCTGGCGGCGGGTGCCAGCAGTCAGGATCACCCTGCGCTGGCTGATGTTTTGATCGAGGCCCGGTACAATCCGGGCCTTGTTGTTTTGTGCTGCTATAGGACCATCATGTCGGCTTCTTTCGTTCATCTTCGCCTGCACACCGAATACTCGCTGGTCGATGGCCTGGTGCGGATCAAGCCGCTGGGCAAGGCACTGGCGTCGATGAACATGCCCGCGGTGGCGGTCACCGACCAGAGCAACATGTGCTCGCTGGTCAAGTTCTACAAGAACGCCATGGGCGCCGGGATCAAGCCGATCTGCGGCGCCGACCTGTGGCTGAGCAATGGCGATCCGGACGCGCCGCTGTCGCGCATCTGCTTCCTGGCCATGGACGCCAAGGGCTATCGCAACCTCACCGAGTTGATCTCGCGGGGTTGGGTCGATGGCCAGCGCAATGGCCTGGTGATCATCGAGCGCGAGTGGATCGCCCCGGCCAGCGAGGGCCTGATCGCCCTGTCGGCGGCCCGCGAGGGCGATATCGGCATGGCCTTGCTCAACGGCAACGGTGAAGAAGCCGAAGCCCTGCTGCGCGACTGGATGACGATGTTCCCTGATCGCTTCTACGTCGAAGTGCAGCGCACCAATCGCGCCGGCGACGAAGAATACCTGCACGCCGCCGTGGCCCTGGCCGACAAGCTGGGCGCGCCGCTGGTGGCGACCAACGATGTGCGCTTCATCAAGCAATCGGACTTCGATGCCCACGAAACCCGCGTGTGCATCGGCGAAGGCCGGGCCCTGGACGACCCGCGCCGTTCGCGCAACTACAGCGACCAGCAGTACCTGAAAAGCCCGGAAGAAATGGCCGAGCTGTTCAGCGACCTGCCCGACGCCATTGCCAACACCGTCGAGATCGCCAAGCGTTGCAACATCCAGGTACAACTGGGCAAGCACTTCCTGCCCGACTTCCCGACCCCGAACGGCATGGGGATCGACGACTACCTGCGGCATGTCTCCCACGAAGGCCTGGAAGAGCGCCTGGCCGTGCTCTGGCCCAAGGAAACCACGCCCAACTACGAAGAAAAGCGCCAGGTCTACCTCGACCGCCTGAAGTTCGAGCTGGATATCATCATCCAGATGGGCTTCCCCGGTTACTTCCTGATCGTTATGGACTTCATCAAGTGGGCCAAGAACAACGGCGTGCCGGTAGGACCGGGCCGGGGTTCGGGTGCCGGCTCGCTGGTGGCCTATGTGCTGAAGATTACCGACCTCGACCCGCTGGCCTATGACCTGCTGTTCGAACGTTTCCTCAACCCGGAACGGGTATCGATGCCCGACTTCGACGTCGACTTCTGCATGGATGGTCGCGACCGGGTGATCGAGTACGTGGCCGATGCCTACGGGCGCAATGCGGTGAGCCAGATCATCACCTTCGGCACCATGGCCGCCAAGGCGGTGGTGCGTGACGTGGCGCGGGTCCAGGGCAAGTCCTACGGCCTGGCCGACCGCCTGTCGAAGATGATTCCGTTCGAAGTCGGCATGACCCTGGAAAAGGCCTACGAGCAGGAGGAAGTGCTGCGCGACTTCCTCAAGAGCGATGAGGACGGCAAGGAAATCTGGGACATGGCCCTCAAGCTCGAGGGTGTCTGCCGCGGTACCGGCAAGCACGCCGGTGGTGTGGTCATCGCGCCGACCAAGCTCACCGACTTCTCGCCGATCGCCTGTGACGAAGAGGGCGGCGGCCTGGTAACCCAGTTCGACAAGGATGACGTCGAAGCCGCGGGCCTGGTGAAGTTCGACTTCCTCGGCCTGCGGACGCTGACCATCATCAAGTGGGCGATGGAGACCATCAACCGCGAACAGGCCAAGCTGGGCCTGGCGGATGTGAACATCGACTTCATCCCGCTCGATGACAGGAAAACCTACGAGCTGTTGCAGCGGGCCGAAACCACGGCGGTATTCCAGCTTGAATCGCGGGGCATGAAGGAGCTGATCAAGAAGCTCAAGCCCGACTGCCTGGAAGACCTGATCGCACTGGTGGCGCTGTTCCGTCCAGGCCCGCTGCAATCGGGCATGGTGGACGACTTCATCAACCGCAAGCACGGCCGCGCCGAGCTGGCCTACCCGCATCCCGACTACCAGTACGAAGGCCTGCAGCCGGTACTGGCGCCGACCTACGGCATCATCCTGTACCAGGAGCAGGTGATGCAGATCGCCCAGGTCATGGCCGGCTACACCCTCGGTGGTGCGGACATGCTGCGCCGGGCCATGGGTAAGAAAAAGCCCGAGGAAATGGCCAAGCAGCGCGGCGGCTTCATCGAAGGTTGCGCCAGCAACGGCATCGATGCCGACCTTGCGGGTAACATTTTCGACCTGGTGGAAAAATTCGCCGGCTACGGCTTCAACAAATCCCACTCCGCCGCCTATGGCCTGGTGTCGTACCAGACCGCCTGGCTCAAGACCCACTACCCGGCGCCGTTCATGGCGGCGGTACTGTCGGCGGATATGCACAACACCGACAAGGTCGTGACCCTGATCGAGGAAGTGCGCAGCATGAAGCTGCGCCTCGATGCGCCGGATGTGAACACCTCCGACTTCAAGTTCACGGTCAACGACGACGGTCGTATCGTCTATGGCCTGGGCGCGATCAAGGGCGTGGGCGAGGGGCCGGTGGAGGCCATCGTCGAAGCGCGCCAGGCCGGTCCGTTCAAGGACCTGTTCGACTTCTGCGATCGGGTCGACCTCAAGCGCATCAACAAGCGGACCCTCGATGCCCTGGTACGCAGCGGCGCCCTGGATCGCCTGGGGCCGTTCTTCCATGACGAGCTCAAGGCCTACCAGGCCAACATCGACCGCAACCGCGCGGTGTTGCTGACCGCCATGGAAGAAGCGATCAAGGCCGCCGAGCAAACCGCGCGCACCGCCGACAGCGGTCACGCCGACCTGTTCGGCGGGCTGTTCGTCGAAGAAGATGCCGACGTCTATGCCAACCACCGCAATACCCGTGAGCTGACACTCAAGGAGCGCCTGCGCGGTGAGAAGGACACCCTGGGCCTGTACCTGACCGGTCACCCGATCGACGAGTACGAAGGTGAGATCCGTCGTTTCGCCCGCCAGCGCATCATCGACCTGAAGCCTGCGCGCGACACCCAGACCGTGGCCGGGATGATCATTGCCCTGCGGGTGATGAAGAACAAGAAGGGCGACAAGATGGGCTTTGTCACCCTCGATGACCGCTCCGGGCGTATCGAGGCGTCACTGTTCGCCGATGCCTTCATGGCCAACCAGGCGTTGCTGCAGACCGACGCCATGGTGGTGGTCGAGGGCGAGGTCAGCAACGATGACTTCTCCGGCGGCCTGCGCCTGCGGGTCAAGCGGGTGATGAGCATGGAAGATGCCCGCACCAACCTGGCCGAAAGCCTGCGCCTGAAGGTCCATGCCGACGCCCTCAAGGGCGACCGGCTGAACTGGCTGGGCGAACTGTTCAAGCGCCATCGCGGCGCCTGCCCGATTACCATGGAGTACACCGGCAATGATGCCAAGGCCATGCTGCAGTTCGGCGAAAGCTGGAGTATCGACCCGGCTGATGGTCTGATTCAGGCCCTGCGTGACCAGTTCGGGCGTGAGAACGTCTTTTTGCAATATCGATGAATTTTTAATCTCGACCTGAATGCGCCTGATCCCTTAAGGTAGGGCGCCACACGGATCAACCGGCCGGCCGCCTGGCCGTAGACCCAAGACGGATGCCTATGAACCCGAATTTCCTGGATTTCGAACAGCCGATCGCTGACCTGCAAGCCAAGATCGAAGAGCTGCGCCTGGTCGGCAATGACAACGCGCTGAACATCGGCGATGAAATCGCCCGTCTGCAAGACAAGAGCAGCACCCTGACCGAAAGCATCTTCGGCAACCTGACCAGCTGGCAGATCGCCCGCCTGGCCCGTCATCCACGTCGTCCGTACACCCTGGACTACATCGACCACATCTTCACCGAGTTCGACGAACTGCACGGCGACCGCCACTTTGCCGACGACGCCGCGATCGTTGGCGGCATCGCTCGCCTGGACGACAAGCCGGTGATGGTCATCGGTCACCAGAAAGGCCGTGAAGTGCGCGAGAAGGTCCGCCGCAACTTCGGCATGCCGCGTCCTGAAGGCTACCGCAAGGCCTGCCGCCTGATGGAAATGGCCGAGCGTTTCAAGATGCCGATCCTGACCTTCATCGACACCCCGGGCGCCTACCCGGGCATCGACGCCGAAGAGCGCAACCAGAGCGAAGCCATCGCCTGGAACCTGCGCGTCATGGCCCGCCTGAAAACCCCGATCATCGCCACCGTCATCGGTGAGGGTGGCTCCGGTGGTGCACTGGCCATCGGCGTGTGCGACCAGCTGAACATGCTGCAGTACTCCACCTACTCGGTGATCTCGCCGGAAGGCTGCGCCTCGATCCTGTGGAAGACCGCCGAGAAGGCTGCCGATGCCGCCGAGGCCATGGGCATCACCGCCGAGCGCCTGAAAGGCCTGGGCATCGTCGACAAGGTCATCGCCGAGCCACTGGGTGGCGCGCACCGCGATCCGGCAAAAATGTCGGCAAGCATCCGCGGTGACCTGATCGAACAGCTGGACATGCTCAAGAAGTTCGACAACGACGCGCTGCTCAAGCGCCGCTATGACCGCCTGATGAGCTACGGGCTCTGATCTGAGCCCATCGCCGGCGCTGCCGGCTCCCACAGTGAACCCTGTGGGAGCTGGCGAAGCCTGCGATCGAGCGCAAAGCGCTCGCCAAAGGGGCGCCCCTGATGATCGACCTCTACTCACGACTTACCCCCTGGCTCAACGCCCCCGCCTGGTGCGTCGCCCTCTCCGGCGGCCTGGACTCCACGGTCCTGTTGCACCTGCTGGCTCAGTTGTCACACAAGCGCCCGCTACCCCCGATCCGCGCCATTCACATCCACCACGGCTTGCAAGCCGCGGCTGACGCCTGGCCGGCCCATTGCCAGCGGCTGTGCGACGATCTGGGCGTCGAACTGCGCGTCATCCACGTCCAGGTCGCCCCTGGCGCCAGTCTCGAACAGGGCGCCCGTGAGGCCCGTTATGGCGCCTTTGCCAAGGCGTTGCTGGCAGGGGAAGTCTTGCTCACCGGCCAGCACCGCGAAGACCAGGCCGAAACCCTGTTGTTTCGCCTGCTGCGCGGCGCCGGATTGCGCGGCCTGGGCGCGATGCCCGGACAGCGTCCGCTGGGGCAGGGCGTATTGGTTCGTCCTTTGCTCGATGTTGCGCGCCGGGATGTACAAGCCTATGCCGAGGAGCACGGCCTGGCCTGGATCAAAGACCCGTCCAACAGCGACACGCATTACGCCCGCAATTTCCTCCGTCACCAGGTCTTCCCGGCGCTGCTGCAGCGCTGGCCCCAGGCTGCGCAGAGCCTGGCACGCAGCGCCGAGCACCTGGGCGAGGCCCAGGGGCTACTGGATGAAGTGGCCCGCGAGGACCTGGCGCGGGCCACGACGTCGAGCCGATTCGACTGGCTTGGGCTGGCGTCGCTGGACCTGGATGTGCTGCGCGAGCTTTCTCCTGCACGCCAGCGCAATGCCTTGCAGTACTGGCTGGCGCAACGTACCCGCTTGCCTGATACCCGCCACTGGGCCGGCTGGGAGAGCTTGCGAGATGCCGCATCCGACGGACGGCCACTGTGGGGGCTGACCGACGGCGAACTGCATCGCAGCAACGAACGTATCTGGTGGCTGGCTGGCGACTGGCTGAGGGTTCCGGTAGGTCACCAGGTGTGGGCGGACCCGGCCGAATCACTGAAACTGGCCCATAACGGCAGCGTAACCCTCAGCGGCACGTTGCCGCAGGGGCCCTTGCATATCGCCTACCGCCAGGGCGGTGAGCGCCTTTCGATCAGCGGTCGCGGCCAGCGTGACCTCAAGCGCCTGCTCAACGAGCTGCAGGTTCCGCAGTTCGTCCGGACGCGCCTGCCGCTGCTCTATTGCGGCGAGCAGTTACTGGCCGTGGCCAACCTGCCCGGCCTGAGCCAGGGCGACTGGCAATTGCACTGGTGTGTGCCGACGAGCGCGCAAGGTTTGAGATGAAAGGCACATTCGGGTAGACTACGCTCCCTTCTTGATACAGCTTCTGTGGCTTCCCCGAAATCACAGGAGTTGCCGATTACCAAGCAGTTTTTTGCTGGGCGATTCTAAAAATGTTTAGCGAGCTCCTTACCGGGTTTTTTACCCCCGGTCTGTCCAGACGCGGCAGTTTTTTAAGATGCACTGTGATTGACGCAGGTGATCGGGGGCTTCGGCCTTCCTTCGCTTTCCCCGGCGGCGCAGACCGCTTTAACGCAGACTTCTAGGGTTTTTCATGACGCGCTACATATTCGTCACGGGCGGTGTTGTTTCTTCATTGGGGAAAGGCATTGCCTCGGCTTCATTGGCGGCCATCCTGGAGGCGCGGGGGCTCAAGGTCACCATGCTCAAGCTGGACCCGTACATCAACGTCGACCCGGGCACGATGAGCCCGTTCCAGCACGGTGAAGTGTTCGTCACCCACGACGGCGCCGAGACCGACCTGGACCTGGGCCACTACGAGCGGTTCATCCGCACGACCATGACCCAGAACAACAACTTCACCACCGGCCGTATCTACGAGCACGTGCTGCGCAAGGAGCGCCGTGGTGATTACCTGGGCGCGACCATCCAGGTCATCCCGCACATCACCGACGAGATCAAGCGCCGCATCATCAAGGGCGCCGGCGATGCCGACGTGGCCCTGGTGGAAATCGGCGGTACCGTGGGTGACATCGAGTCGCAACCGTTCCTCGAAGCCATCCGCCAGCTGCGCGTCGAAGTGGGCTCCAAGCGCGCCATGCTGATGCACCTGACCCTGGTCCCGTACATCGCCACCGCTGGCGAGACCAAGACCAAGCCGACCCAGCACTCGGTCAAGGAGCTGCGCTCCATCGGCCTGCAGCCTGACGTGCTGATCTGCCGTTCCGACCACCCGGTCGATGCCTCGTCGCGTCGCAAGATCGCGCTGTTCACCAACGTTGAAGAGCGTGCGGTGATTTCGCTGGAAGACGTCGACACCATCTACAAGATTCCTGGCGTGCTGCACGCACAGGGCCTGGACGACTTCGTCGTCGAGCGCTTCGGCCTGCAGTGCAACAGCGCCGACCTGTCCGAGTGGGACAAGGTCGTCGACGCCAAGCTCAACCCCGAGCAGGAAGTGACCATCGCCATGGTCGGCAAGTACATGGAGCTGCTGGATGCGTACAAGTCGCTGATCGAAGCGATGAGCCACGCCGGCATCACCAACCGTACCAAGGTCAACCTGCGCTACATCGATTCCGAAGACATCGAGAACCAGGGCACCGGCCTGCTGGAAGGCGCCGACGCCATCCTGGTACCGGGCGGTTTCGGCCTGCGCGGCGTGGAAGGCAAGATCACCGCGGTGCAATACGCCCGTGAGAACAAGATCCCGTACCTGGGCATCTGCCTGGGCATGCAGGTGGCCGTGATCGAGTTCGCCCGTAACGTGATGGGCTGGAAAGACGCCAACTCCACCGAGTTCGATCGCAACAGCGGCCACCCGGTCGTTGGCCTGATCACCGAGTGGGCTGACGCCACCGGCGCGGTCGAGACCCGTACCGAAGCCTCCGACCTGGGCGGCACCATGCGCCTGGGCGCGCAGGACTGCCAGATCGTCGCCGGCTCCAAGGTTCACGACTGCTACGGCAAGGACGTGATCACCGAGCGTCACCGTCACCGCTACGAAGTGAACAACAACCTGCTGCCGCAGCTGATCGAAGCCGGCCTGGTAGTTTCCGGTCGTTCCGAAGATGGCGCGCTGGTCGAAGTGGTCGAGTCCAAGGATCATCCGTGGTTCGTCGCTTGCCAGTTCCACCCAGAGTTCACCTCGACCCCGCGTGACGGCCATCCGCTGTTCAGCGGCTTCGTCAAGGCGGCATTGGCTCAAAAGAACAAGGCCTGATCTATGACCCAGAAGATCGTCCGCGTCGGTAACATCGAGATCGCCAACGACAAGCCGTTCGTCCTGTTCGGCGGCATGAACGTGCTGGAATCCCGTGACCTGGCCCTGAAGGTCTGCGAAGAGTACGTGCGGGTTACCGAGAAACTCGGTATCCCTTACGTGTTCAAGGCCAGCTTCGACAAGGCCAACCGTTCGTCGACCCATTCCTACCGTGGCCCGGGCCTGGAGGAGGGGATGAAGATCTTCGAAGAGATCAAGCGCACCTTCGGTGTGCCGATCATCACCGATGTCCACGAGCCGGCCCAGGCCGCGGTCGTGGCCAGGGTCTGCGACGTGATCCAGCTGCCGGCGTTCCTTTCGCGCCAGACCGACCTGGTCGTGGCCATGGCCAAGACCGGTGCAGTGATCAACATCAAGAAGGCCCAGTTCCTCGCGCCCCAGGAAATGAAACACATCCTGAACAAGTGCGAGGAAAACGGTAACGACCAGTTGATCCTCTGCGAGCGTGGTTCCAGCTTCGGTTACAACAACCTGGTAGTGGATATGCTCGGCTTCGGCATCATGAAGCAATTCGAATACCCGGTGTTCTTCGACGTGACCCACGCCCTGCAGATGCCGGGTGGTCGCGCCGACTCCGCCGGTGGCCGTCGTGCCCAGGTCACCGACCTGGCCAAGGCGGGCCTCAGCCAGGGCCTGGCCGGGCTTTTCCTCGAAGCCCACCCGGACCCGGACAACGCCAAGTGCGATGGTCCTTGCGCCCTGCGCCTGGACAAGCTGGAGCCATTCCTGGCCCAGCTCAAGCAACTGGACGACCTGGTGAAAAGTTTTCCGACGGTAGAAACCGCGTAAAGCTCATTTCTCGGGTAAAGTACCGCCCGTTCCAACCCCTGACCTGTCGGTCAGGGGCTCCCTTCGCCCGGCCTGCCTTCTGCAAACCCGCCCGGCGAACGGCAAGAATTCCCTAAGTTGCGTTGTTTTCGTCAATTCTGGAGTGCTTACAACAATGGCAAAGATCGTCGACATCAAAGGTCGTGAAGTTCTCGATTCGCGTGGCAACCCCACCGTGGAAGCGGACGTACTGCTCGACAACGGCATCATCGGCAGCGCGTGCGCGCCGTCCGGTGCTTCCACTGGCTCGCGCGAAGCGCTGGAGCTGCGTGATGGCGACAAGAGCCGTTACATGGGCAAGGGCGTGCTGAAGGCCGTTGCCAACATCAACGGCCCGATCCGTGACCTGCTGCTGGGCAAGGACCCACTGGACCAGAAAGCCCTGGACCGCGCCATGATCGAACTGGACGGTACCGAGAACAAGGCCAAGCTGGGCGCCAACGCCATCCTGGCCGTTTCCCTGGCTGCCGCCAAGGCTGCTGCACAGGACCAGGACCTGCCGCTGTACGCGCACATCGCCAACCTCAACGGCACCCCTGGCCAGTACTCGATGCCTGTGCCGATGATGAACATCATCAACGGCGGCGAGCACGCCGACAACAACGTCGATATCCAGGAGTTCATGGTTCAGCCAGTTGGCGCCAAGACCTTCTCCGACGGCCTGCGCATGGGCACCGAGATTTTCCATCACCTCAAAGCTGTACTGAAGGCCCGTGGCCTGAACACTGCCGTCGGTGACGAAGGTGGCTTCGCTCCTAACCTGACCTCCAACGAAGATGCCCTGGCGGCCATCGCCGAAGCCGTGGCCAACGCTGGCTACAAGCTTGGCACCGACGTGACCCTGGCCCTGGACTGCGCGGCTTCCGAGTTCTACGAAGACGGCAAGTACAACCTGTCCGGCGAAGGCAAGTCGTTCGACGCCGAAGGTTTCGCCGAGTACCTCAAAGGCCTGACCGAGCGCTTCCCGATCATCTCGATCGAAGACGGCCTGGACGAGTCCGACTGGGCTGGCTGGAAGATCCTCACCGACAAGATCGGCACCAAGGTACAGCTGGTCGGTGACGACCTGTTCGTGACCAACACCAAGATCCTCAAGGAAGGCATCGAGAAAGGCATCGGCAACTCGATCCTGATCAAGTTCAACCAGATCGGCTCGCTGACCGAAACCCTGGAAGCCATCCAGATGGCCAAGGCTGCCGGTTACACTGCGGTGATCTCGCACCGTTCGGGCGAAACCGAAGACTCGACCATTGCCGACCTGGCCGTGGGTACCGCTGCCGGCCAGATCAAGACCGGTTCGCTGTGCCGTTCCGACCGCGTTTCCAAGTACAACCAACTGCTGCGTATCGAAGAGCAACTGGGCAGCAAGGCTGTGTACCGTGGCCGTGCCGAGTTTCGCGGCTAAGCAAGAGATGGTAAAAAGACAGCAGCCAAGGATTACCGAACAGCCATACTGACAGTTCGGTAGCCTGATGCAGCAGGTCTGTATGCACAAAGCCTGGCTTCGGCCAGGCTTCGTGCCATCAGAGCCCTGCACAAATGGCGGTCTATTTCCACTGGATACCCTGATGCGCAGTCCCTATTGGTTGTTCCTCGTCCTGCTCCTGCTGCTCGGTGGCCTGCAGTATCGCCTGTGGGTGGGCAACGGCAGCCTGGCCCATGTCACCGAACTCAAGCAACAGATTGCCGACCAGCACGCTGAAAACGAGCGCTTGCTGGAGCGTAACCGCGTGCTTGACGCTGAAGTACTGGAGTTGAAGAAAGGTATGGAAACCGTCGAAGAACGGGCTCGCCATGAACTGGGAATGGTCAAGGAGGGCGAAACCCTCTACCAGCTTGCCCAATGAACCAGACCTTGCCGGCCTTCTGGGCCGTGATTCCCGCCGCGGGCGTTGGTGCCCGCATGGCTGCCGACCGTCCCAAGCAGTACCTGCAACTGGGTCGACAGACCATCCTCGAGCATAGCCTCGACTGTTTTCTCGACCATCCCTGCGTCAAAGGGGTGGTGGTCAGCGTTGCCGCTGACGATCCGTACTGGCCGGGCTTGCGCTGTGCCGGTGATCCACGCATCCAGCGTGCCGAAGGCGGCCGCGAACGTGCCGACTCGGTGCTCAATGCCTTGTTGCTGCTGCACGCCCAGGGCGCAGCCGACAGCGACTGGGTGCTGGTGCACGATGCCGCCCGGCCGAACCTGGCGCGCAGCGACCTCGATCGCCTGCTGGCCGAGCTTGCCGACGATCCGGTCGGCGGCCTGCTGGCGGTGCCGGCCCGCGATACCCTCAAGCGTGCCGATGCCAATGGCCGGGTCAGCGCCACCATCGACCGCAGCACGGTGTGGCAAGCCTACACCCCGCAGATGTTCCGCCTGGGTGCCTTGCACAGGGCCCTGGCCGACAGCCTGGTGGCCGATGTGGCGATTACCGACGAGTCCTCGGCGATCGAATGGGCCGGACAGGCGCCACGCCTGATCGAAGGACGCAGCGACAATATCAAGGTCACCCGCCCGGAAGACCTGGAGTGGTTGCGCCAGCGCTGGGCCAAGCGCGGCTGAATGCCTTTTCGCGGGGCAAGCCCGCTCCCACCCTGTAGGGCGGGCTTGCCCCGCGATGCGTTTCTAGGTCCCTCGATACTCGGGCAACCCCGCCAACCCCTCTCGCAAATACTCCACCAGCTTGCGCACCTTCGGCGACAAATGCCGCTGCTGCGGATACAGCGCCCACACCGCCGTGTTGGGTGGCTGGTGGGCATCGAGCAATGACACCAGGGCGCCGGTCTTGAGGTGCTCGAGCACGTAGTAGTCCGGTAACTGGCACAAGCCCATACCCTGCAAGGCGGCATCCAGCACTGCCTGCCCGCTGTTGCAACGCCAGTTGCCCTGCACCCGCAGGGCCTGCTCGCGCCCATCCTGCAACAGCGCCCAGCTGTCCGAGCTGCCAATCAGGCAATTGTGCCGGGCCAGTTCCGACAGGCTATGGGGCCGGCCATAGCGTTCCAGATAGGCCGGCGAAGCACACAGGTACATGCGCCGCGGCGCCAGGCGGGTGGCCACCAGCCGCGAGTCTTGCAGGCGGCCCAGGCGGATCGCCAGGTCCATGCCTTCGTGCACCAGGTCCAGGGTGCGGTTGCTCAGTTCGATGTCCACCCGCAGCTGCGGGTACAGCGCCATGAAGCGGGTCACCAACGGCGCAATGAAACGCTCGCCATAGGCCACCGCACAGGTCATGCGCAGCAGGCCCTTGGGTTCGCTGGTCAGGTCGCTAATGGCGCGCAGGGCCTCCTCGCGACCGTCCTGCAGGCGTTGGCAATGCTGCAGGAAGGCCTGCCCGGCTTCGCTCAGGGTCACCTTGCGCGTGCTGCGATAGAGCAGGCGGGTCTGCAGGCGGTCTTCCAGGCGGGCGATCTGGCGGCTGATGTGCGACGACGACACCCCGAGCCGATCGGCTGCGGCGGTGAACTGGCCCGACTCAGCGACGGCAACGAATTCGTCGATGCCTTCCCAGCGACTGCTCATTGATTATCCCTGTATGGCAATAATGTTTTGTCTTCGCCTGGATTATTCATCAAATGGCGATGAATTACACTTCGGGCTTGAACTGACCCCTTGCTGGAGAAGATTGATGATCAAGTCCCGTGCCGCTGTTGCCTTCGAGGCCAAGAAACCGCTGGAGATCGTCGAAGTCGACGTGGCCATGCCCAAGGCTGGCGAAGTGCTGCTGCGCGTTGTCGCCAGCGGTGTCTGCCATACCGACGCCTACACCCTGTCCGGTGCTGACCCGGAAGGTATCTTCCCGTCGATCCTCGGCCACGAAGGCGGTGCCATCGTCGAGGCGATCGGCGAGGGCGTGACCTCGGTCGCCGTGGGCGATCATGTGATCCCGCTGTACACCCCCGAGTGCGGCCAGTGCAAATTCTGCCGCTCCGGCAAGACCAACCTGTGCCAGGCGATCCGTGCCACCCAGGGCAAGGGCCTGATGCCTGACGGCACCACGCGCTTCTCCTACAAGGGCCAGCAGTTGTTCCACTACATGGGCACCTCGACCTTCTCCGAGTACACCGTGCTGCCGGAAATCTCCGTGGCCAAGATCCAGAAAGAAGCCCCGCTGGAGAAGGTCTGCCTGCTCGGCTGTGGCGTCACCACCGGCATCGGTGCAGTGCTCAATACCGCCAAGGTCAAGCCGGGCGATACCGTGGCCATCTTCGGCCTGGGCGGCATCGGCCTGTCGGCAATCATCGGTGCGGTCAAGGCCAAGGCCTCGCGCATCATTGCCGTGGACATCAACCCGGGCAAGTTCGAGATCGCCCGGCAACTGGGCGCCACCGACTGCGTCAATCCGAAGGACTACGACCGTCCGATCCAGGAAGTCATCGTCGACCTCACCGATGGCGGCGTGGACTTCTCCTTCGAATGCGTGGGCAATGTGCAACTGATGCGCGCCGCCCTGGAATGCTGCCACAAGGGCTGGGGCGAGTCGGTGATCATCGGTGTCGCCGGTGCCGGCCAGGAAATCTCTACCCGTCCGTTCCAGCTGGTGACCGGTCGCGTCTGGCGCGGTTCGGCCTTCGGTGGCGTGCGCGGTCGCAGCGAGTTGCCGAGCTACGTGGAAATGGCCGAGAAGGGCGAGATCCCGCTGGATACCTTCATCACCCACACCATGGGCCTGGAAGACATCAACAAGGCGTTCGACCTGATGCACGAAGGCAAGAGCATTCGCAGCGTCATCCACTTCTGAGGTTTGCCATGAGCCTGGAAAACATCTCCTGTCAGAAAAGCTTCGGTGGCTGGCACAAGCGCTACCGGCATCGCTCCCAGGTGCTCGGTTGCGACATGGTGTTCGCCGTCTACCTGCCACCGCAGGCCGAGCAGGGCGACAAGCTGCCGGTGCTGTACTGGCTCAGCGGCCTGACCTGCACCGACGAGAATTTCATGCAGAAGGCCGGCGCGCACAAGCTCGCCGCCGAGCTTGGGTTGATCATCGTCGCGCCCGACACCAGCCCCCGTGGCCCCCAGGTACCGGGCGACCCCGACGGCGCCTGGGACTTCGGCCTGGGCGCGGGCTTCTACCTCAATGCCAGTGAACAGCCCTGGGCCCAGCACTACCGCATGCATGACTACGTGGTGCAGGAGCTGCCGGCACTGGTCGAGGCGCATTTCCCCGCTTCCGATCGCCGCGGTATCAGTGGTCATTCCATGGGCGGGCACGGTGCGCTGGTCTGCGCATTGCGCAACCCGGGGCGCTACCGTTCGGTGTCGGCGTTCGCGCCGATCAGCAACCCGATGGATTGCCCCTGGGGCCAGAAGGCCTTCTCCCGTTACCTGGGAGAAGACCGGACGCGCTGGCGCGAGTGGGATGCCAGTGTGCTGATCGCCGAGGCAGCGGAGCGTCTGCCGCTGCTGGTGGACCAGGGCGACCGGGATGATTTCCTCGAGACTCAGCTCAAGCCCCAGGCCCTGGTCCAGGCGGCGAAGGCGGCGGGTCATCCGCTGGAACTGCGCCTGCAGCCCGGTTATGACCACAGCTACTACTTCATCGCCAGCTACATCGACGAGCATCTGCGTCATCATGGTGTGGCCCTGGGTTTGTTGTAGGGGTTGTCCTACAAATAAGCCCAAGGCCCGGCAAAGCAGGTAGAATCACGCCCTGACTCAATCAGGGCGTTTTTTTATGCGTATTGGCCACGGCTACGATGTGCACCGCTTCGCGGACGGCGATTTCATCACCTTGGGTGGGGTGCGCATTGCGCACAAGTTCGGCTTGCTGGCCCACTCCGACGGCGACGTGCTGCTGCACGCCCTGAGCGATGCGCTGCTGGGCGCCGCTGCGCTGGGTGACATCGGCAAGCATTTCCCGGATACCGATCCGCAGTTCAAGGGCGCCGACAGCCGCGTGCTGTTGCGCCATGTGCTCAAGATCGTCCAGGCCAAGGGCTGGAAGGTCGGCAACGTCGACGCCACCATCGTGGCCCAGGCGCCGAAGATGGCTCCGCACATCGACACCATGCGCCAGCTGATCGCCGAAGACCTGCAGGTCGAACTCGACCAGGTCAACGTCAAGGCCACCACCACCGAGAAGCTTGGCTTCACCGGCCGTGAAGAAGGCATCGCCGTCCACGCCGTCGCCTTGTTGCTGCCAGCATGACCGAACTGGAACTCCTGGGCCCGCGCGCATCGGGTCCGGCACTGGGCAGTGCGATCCTCAAGGCCACGGCAGAAGACTTCCAGGTCGATGAAGTCCTCGATATTCCCTTGTCCGGCAATGGCGAGCACCTGTGGCTGTGGGTCGAGAAGCGCGACCTCAACACCGAGGAAGCCGCCCGCCGCCTGGCCCGTGCCGCCGGCGTGCCGCTGCGCAACATCAGCTATGCCGGCCTCAAGGACCGCCAGGCCTTGACCCGCCAATGGTTCAGCCTGCACCTGCCGGGCAAGGCCGACCCGGACCTGGCGGCCGCCGAGAACGAGACCCTGAGCATCCTCAAGCGCACCCGGCACTCGCGCAAGCTGCAACGCGGCGCGCATTCGGCCAACGGCTTCACCCTGCGCCTGACCGGCCTGAATGCCGAAAAAGCAGCGCTCGACGCCCGTCTTGAGCAACTGCGCCGCCAGGGCGTGCCCAACTATTTCGGTACCCAGCGCTTCGGCCATGACGGTGGCAACATCCATGACGCCCGCGACTGGGCTGCCCGCCAAGCACTGCCGGAGCAGCGCAATGTGCGCTCACGACTACTGTCCAGCGCGCGCAGTTACCTGTTCAACCAGGCGTTGGCCCAGCGCGTTGCCGAGGGCAACTGGAACACCGCCCAGGTCGGCGACCTGCTGGCCTTCACCGACAGCCGCAGCTTTTTCCCGGCCGGTGAAGCCGAATGCACCGACCCGCGCCTGGCCATCCTCGACCTGCACCCCACCGGCCCGTTGTGGGGCGAGGGTGCTTCGCCAGCCACGGGCGTGCCGGGTGAACTGGAGCAACGCATCGGCGAGCAACATGCATCCTTGTGCCAGTGGTTGGCGCGGGCGGGCATGAGTCACGAACGTCGCATCCTGCGACTGCCCATTGCTGGTCTGACGTGGCATTATCCCGAGCCTGATATTCTGCAACTTGAATTCGTCCTTCCGGCCGGATGCTTTGCCACCGTCGTGGTGCGCGAGCTGGTTGATCTGGTGTCGGCGGGGCAGACGGACAGCCCATGCGTATTCTGATTTCGAACGACGACGGGGTCACCGCACCCGGAATCGCCGCGCTGCATGCCGCGCTGGCGGACTATGCCGATTGTGTGGTCATCGCCCCGGATCAAGACAAGAGCGGCGCCAGCAGTTCGTTGACGCTCGACCGACCTTTGTGCCCGCAGACCCTGGCCAACGGCTACATCAGCCTCAACGGCACGCCGACCGACTGCGTGCACCTGGGGCTCAACGGCCTGCTTGAGCAGACGCCGGACATGGTGGTCTCGGGGATCAACCTGGGCGCCAACCTGGGCGATGATGTGCTGTACTCAGGTACAGTGGCCGCCGCACTGGAGGGGCGTTTCCTGGGGGGCACTTCGTTCGCCTTCTCGCTGCTTTCGCGCTTGCCGGACAACCTGCCGACCGCCGCCTATTTCGCGCGCAAGCTGGTTGAAGCCCACGGGAGCCTGGAACTGCCGCCGCGAACCGTGCTCAACGTGAACATCCCCAACTTGCCGCTGGAGCATATCCGCGGCGTCAAGTTGACTCGCCTGGGGCATCGCGCCCGGGCGGCGGCACCGACGAAAGTGGTCAATCCCAGGGGCAAGGAAGGTTATTGGATCGCTGTGGCCGGAGACGCCGAGGACGGTGGCCCGGGCACGGATTTCCATGCAGTGATGCAGGGCTACGTCTCGATCACCCCGTTGCAGCTTGACCGCACCTTCAACGACGCCTTCGAGCGTCTGGATGGCTGGCTGGAGGAGTTGCTCTGATGCGTGAACAGGAGGATCTGATGCGCCATGGTATCGGTTTTACCTCGCAGCGAACCCG
The DNA here is from genome assembly GCF_030272875.2 of Pseudomonas sp. BJa5. Classification (NCBI taxonomy): domain Bacteria; kingdom Pseudomonadati; phylum Pseudomonadota; class Gammaproteobacteria; order Pseudomonadales; family Pseudomonadaceae; genus Pseudomonas; species Pseudomonas sp. BJa5. The sequence continues at coordinate 101,600 of NZ_JALRNG020000012.1, read as the reverse complement.
TGAGCGACTGATTCAGCGACTGATCGAAGAAGGGGTGTCCAACCCCAAGGTCCTCGATGTGCTGCGTCGCACGCCGCGCCACCTGTTCGTCGACGAGGCACTGGCGCACCGGGCCTATGAAGACACGGCGCTGCCGATCGGCAACAACCAGACCATCTCCCAGCCGTTCATGGTCGCCCACATGAGCGAACTGCTGCTCCAGGCAGGCCCCCTGGACAAGGTGCTGGAGATTGGCACCGGTTCGGGCTACCAGACCGCCATCCTTGCGCAACTGGTCGAGCGGGTGTTCTCGGTGGAGCGGATCAAGGTCCTGCAGGACCGCGCCAAGGAGCGCCTGAGCGAACTCAACCTGCGCAACGTGGTGTTTCGCTGGGGCGACGGCTGCGAAGGCTGGCCGGCGCTGGCGCCGTACAACGGCATTATCGTCACGGCCGTGGCGCCGGAAGTGCCCCAGGCCCTGCTCGACCAGCTCGCCCCGGGCGGGCGCCTGGTCATTCCGGTGGGGCCGGCGGGCGAAACCCAGCACCTGATGCTGATCGTGCGTGAAGAGCAAGGGTTCTCGCGGCGGGTGATGGGCGCGGTACGCTTCGTGCCCTTGCTCCCCGGCCCGTTGGCCTGAGCAGGATTATTTTCGCCGCGGGCGAATTCCTTCGCTATTGTCCTGTCTATCTGGCGGGCTGGATGTGCGCCAATGCCCGGTATCCGCAAGGGGCATGCACTCGGTTATAATTGCAACAATATTGCATTTTCATAGCGGTCACCAAGAGAGGGAGCGGCGGGTGGGTCACACAATCATTCGGCAGCGCAGGGATTTTTCGAGCTTCAAGCTTCTGGTGATTGCAATTGCCCTGGGCACAATGGTGTCAGGTTGCTCCAGCACGTCTTCCAACAGCGCCCCGGTGGCCGACCGCAGTGCGTCGAAGCCCAAGCGCCTGGCCGTCACCAGCGGCCAGTACGTGGTTCGCCCCGGCGACACCCTGTACTCCATCGCCTTTCGCTACGGCTGGGACTACAAGGCCCTGGCCGCACGCAACGGCATCGTCGCGCCCTATACCATCCGCCCGGGCCAGGCGATCCGCTTCGACGGGCGTTCGAGCACGCCGGCCAGCACCGGCACCAGCACCACGGTGGTGAGCAGCTCGCCGTCCTCCTCGAGCAAGACCACGATCATCAAGCGTCCCGTCGGGGCCCCTGCGACAAATTCGAGCACCCCGGCGCCGGCACCGGCGCCTTCGGCTACGCCGGCCAGTCCGCCGCCGCCAGCCCCGGTCGTCACGGCCACGGCGCCAGCCCAGGTGCCTGCGGCAGAGCGCGCAGTGGGCGGCTGGGCGTGGCCAGCCAGCGGTGTGTTGATCGGTAAATTCGCTTCAAACGGTAGTTTGAATAAAGGCATTGATATCGCCGGTGATTTGGGACAGCCTGTTTTTGCTGCGTCTGATGGTTCGGTGGTCTATGCCGGAAGTGGCTTGCGGGGCTACGGCGAGTTGGTAATCATCAAACACAGCGATACCTACGTCAGTGCCTACGGTCACAACCGCAGGCTTTTGGTTCGGGAGGGACAGCAGGTCAAAGTTGGGCAGACAATTGCAGAAATGGGTTCCACGGGCACGGACCGGGTGAAGCTGCATTTTGAGATTCGCCGCCAGGGCAAACCTGTTGATCCGCTGCAGTTCCTGCCGCGTCGTTGATTGCTAGTACCCGGCCTGTTCCTCGCGTAGAGGGGACAGGCTCCAGCGTTGCCAGGGATAAGGGCGTCGCTCGAGTCTGAGTTCGAACTCAGCAAAGGACTATAACAATGGCTCTCAGTAAAGAAGTGCCGGAGTTTGACATCGACGATGAAGTGCTCCTGATGGAGACGGGCATCGTATTGGAAACGGATGTGGTGTCAGACGAACCTGCTGTATCTTCGGTTCGGACCAGGGCTAAACAAGGCTCTACGCTCAAACAGCACAAGTACATCGATTACACTCGGGCACTTGATGCGACCCAGTTGTATCTCAATGAAATCGGTTTCTCGCCTTTGCTCTCGCCAGAGGAAGAGGTGCACTTTGCGCGGTTGTCGCAAAGTGGCGATCCTGCCGGGCGCAAGCGCATGATCGAGAGCAACCTGCGTCTGGTGGTGAAGATCGCCCGGCGTTATGTGAACCGGGGGCTGTCGCTGCTCGACCTGATCGAAGAGGGCAACCTGGGGTTGATCCGCGCGGTCGAGAAGTTCGACCCTGAACGTGGTTTCCGTTTCTCTACCTACGCCACCTGGTGGATCCGGCAAACCATCGAACGGGCGATCATGAACCAGACCCGTACCATTCGCTTGCCCATCCACGTGGTCAAGGAACTCAACGTCTACCTGCGCGCTGCGCGGGAACTCACCCAGAAGCTCGATCACGAACCGTCCCCGGAAGAGATCGCCAGCCTCCTGGAAAAGCCGGTCGGTGAAGTCAAGCGCATGCTTGGGCTCAACGAGCGGGTCTCCTCGGTGGATGTATCCCTGGGGCCGGATTCCGACAAGACCCTGCTCGACACCCTGACCGACGACCGTCCCACCGATCCTTGCGAGCTGCTGCAGGACGATGACCTGTCCCAGAGCATCGACCAGTGGCTGAGCGAGTTGACCGACAAGCAGCGCGAGGTGGTCATTCGCCGCTTTGGCCTGCGCGGGCACGAGAGCAGCACTCTTGAGGACGTTGGCCTGGAGATCGGCCTGACCCGTGAACGGGTTCGCCAGATCCAGGTCGAGGGCCTCAAGCGCCTGCGGGAGATCCTCGAGAAGAACGGCCTGTCCAGCGAGTCGCTGTTCCAGTAACCGGCTCGCAACAAGGAACGCCTCGGCTTGGCCGGGGCGTTTTTGTTTGTGCCGGCGCTGCGACGGGTCGAGAAATGTTTCCTACTGCTTCCACGGAATCATGTTGGTTTAGGCAAAAGCTTCAGCCAGCGTTGGTGCTGCACTTTTCGATGTAAGCCTTCGCTTACCCGTTATGTAAGTCATCGCAGTATGCGCTAGTAAATCGTTGCCGTTTTTACCGTGCGCTTTTTTATAACTAATTGATAATTAATGATTATTTTGTTTGTTTCAGTCAGGTTTCAGCAGCTTTTTGAGAGCTTTGACCGGTTGCTGCAACGGCTGCAAGGACTAGTATCTGAACTGTGTCTACGGACTGACACAGGCTTTCACGGATGGAGGCCAAGGACATCGCAGGATGCGATTCATCAGGATGATGAAAGGGATCAAAGGGACTACGGAAAAAATGTGGGCGGGTCAAACCGCCCCTTTTTTTTGCCCGCAAGAAACCTGAGTCATGAAAAAAGGCCCCGAAGGGCCTTTTTTTGTGATCCGCAGGCGCTTAGCGCTCCAGATCGGCGATCTTGCCAGTCTTGCCATCCCACTCTTCGGCGTCCGGCAGCGCATCTTTGCGCTCGGTGATGTTCGGCCAGATCTCCGCCAGCTCGGCGTTAAGCTCGATGAAGTTCTCCATGCCGGCAGGCACTTCGTCTTCCGAAAAAATGGCTTGGGCAGGGCATTCAGGCTCGCACAGTGCACAGTCGATGCACTCATCCGGGTGAATGACCAGGAAGTTCGGGCCTTCGTAGAAGCAGTCCACCGGACAGACTTCTACGCAGTCGGTGTACTTGCACTTGATGCAGTTGTCGGTGACGACGAAGGTCATTTCTAATTCTCTCCTCAGGCGACGGCAGCGATACCCTTCCAGACAGGGTCGCTCGGTTTGGTCGTTCGGCTGCAGGCCAGGCTAATAACCTGCAGTAGCGCCAAACCGCGCGGGATTCTATCAGCTTGTGCGGGCTCGCGTTATAACAGAGTCTTTAGTGTATAGAGCATTTCGATAGCTTGACGCGGCGTCATGTTGTCCAGGTCCAGCTTCCCGAGCTTCTCGATGGCCGGGTGGGGCAGGCTGGCAAACAGGTCGCTCTGGTGCGGCACAGCATCCGCGCCCTTGGGCGACACCGGCATTTCGTGGGGCAGGCTGGCGGTTTCCAGGCGGCCCAGGTGCTCGCGGGCGCGCTGGATCACCGGCGACGGCACGCCCGCCAGCTGGGCCACGGCCAGGCCGTAGCTCTGGCTGGCAGGCCCGGGCAGCACGTGGTGCAGGAACACGATGCGTTCGTTGTGCTCGGTGGCGTTGAGGTGCACGTTGGCCACCAGCGGTTCGCTCTCCGGCAAGACCGTGAGTTCGAAATAGTGGGTGGCGAACAGGGTGTAGGCGCGCAACTGGGCCAGGCGCTCGGCGGCGGCCCAGGCCAGCGACAGGCCGTCGAAGGTACTGGTGCCACGGCCGACCTCGTCCATCAGCACCAGGCTGCGGTCGGTGGCGTTGTGCAGGATGTTGGCGGTTTCGCTCATCTCGACCATGAAGGTCGAACGGCCACCGGCCAGGTCGTCGCTGGAGCCGATGCGGGTGAAGATGCGGTCCACCAGCGACAGCTCGCAGCTGGCGGCCGGCACAAAGCTGCCGATGTGCGCCATCAGTACGATCAGCGCGGTCTGGCGCATGTAGGTGGATTTACCGCCCATGTTCGGGCCGGTGATCACCAGCATGCGGGTGTTATCGTCCAAGGCCAGGTCGTTGGCTACGAACGGCGTGGTCAGTACCTGCTCGACCACCGGATGACGACCTTGGTTGATGCGCATGCAAGGTTCGTCGACGAAGGTCGGGCAGTTCAGGTCCAGGTTCAGCGCGCGCTCGGCCAGGTTGCTCAGCACATCCAGCTCGGCCAGGGCGGCGGCGGTGTCCTGCAACGGCGCCAGGTGGCTGATCAGGGTTTCCAGCAGCGCGTCATAGAGCATCTTTTCCCGGGCCAGGGCGCGGCTCTTGGCCGACAGCGCCTTGTCTTCGAAGGCTTTGAGTTCCGGTGTGATGAAGCGCTCGGCGCCCTTGAGGGTCTGGCGGCGGATGTAATCGCCCGGCGCCTGCTCGGCCTGCTTGCTCGGCAGTTCGATGAAGTAGCCGTGCACGCGGTTGTAGCCGACCTTGAGGTTGGCCAGGCCCGTGCGGGCCTTTTCCCGGGCTTCGAGGTCGATGAGGAACTGGCCGGCGTTCTCGCTCATGGCCAGCAGCTCGTCCAGCTCGCTGTCGTAGCCGGTCTTGAGCACGCCACCGTCGCGGATCACCGCCGGCGGGGTGTCGATGATGGCTTTTTCCAGCAGGTCGGCCAGCTCCGGGTAGGTGCCGGCAATCGCCGCCAGGCGCGCCAGGTGCGGTGCCTCGAGCTCGGCCATGGCGTTCTGCAACTCGGGCAGGGCGCCCAGGGCATCACGCAGGCGGGCCAGGTCTCGTGGACGGGCATTGCGCAGGCCGATGCGGGCGAGGATCCGCTCGATGTCGCCGATTTCCTTGAGCTGCGGTTGCAGCTTCTCGAAGCGGTAGCCGTCGAGCAGGCAGCGGATCGAACCCTGGCGAGCCAGCAGCACTTTCAGGTCACGCAGCGGGCGGTTCAGCCAGCGGGTCAGCAGGCGGCTACCCATGGCGGTCTGGCAACGGTCGATGACCGATTGCAGGGTGTTGTCGCGGCCACCGGCCAGGTTCACATCCAGTTCGAGGTTGCGGCGGCTGGCGCCGTCGAGCACCACGGTGTCGTCCAGGCGTTCGTGCTTGAGGCTGCGCAGGTGGGGCAGGGCGGTGCGCTGGGTTTCCTTGGCGTAGCCAAGCAGGCAGCCGGCGGCGCCGATGGCCAGGGTCAGCTTCTCGCAGCCGAAGCCTTTCAGGTCCTGGGTTGCGAACTGCTGGCACAGGCTCTTGCGCGCCGAGTCGCGGTCGAAGTCCCAGGGCGCGCGGCGGCGGGCGCCACGACGCTTTTCCGCCGGCAGGCCTTGCGGCCAGTCATCCGGGATCAGCAGCTCCACCGGGTTGATGCGTTCGAGTTCGGCCAGCAGGTTCTCCCAGCCCTTGATCTCCTGCACGCTGAAGTTGCCGCTGGTGATGTCCAGCACGGCCAGGCCGAACAGGCGCTCGTCACCGAGCACGGCGGCGATCAGGTTGTCGCGGCGCTCATCGAGCAGCGCTTCGTCGCTGACTGTGCCGGGGGTGATGATGCGCACCACCTGGCGTTCCACCGGACCCTTGCTGGTGGCCGGATCGCCGATCTGTTCGCAGATCACCACCGATTCGCCCAGCTTCACCAGCTTGGCCAGGTAACCCTCGGCCGCATGGAAGGGGATACCGCACATGGGAATCGACTGGCCCGCCGACTGCCCGCGGGCGGTCAGGGTGATATCCAGGAGTTTGGCGGCCTTCTTTGCGTCTTCATAGAAGATCTCGTAGAAGTCGCCCATGCGGTAGAACATCAGCTGGTCCGGGTGCTGGTTCTTCAGCTTCCAGTACTGCTGCATCATCGGGGTGTGTGCGGAAAGATCGCTCATTACAGAAACTTGGCTCGCGGTGTCGTTTAGACCAAAGGCAAGCGGGCAATGGTACAGGGATTTTGTCGTCGATGCCGAGGACGACGGCCGCGCCGCGACCTTTTGTCCATGCATTTTCATGCAGGGTGGCATTTGCAATTTGCCCGGACGGGCCGCATTATGCAGGTTATGCAAAAACGCAACGTAGCCTCCGTTCTCAGAGCACTGCTCGATCGCCACGGTATCTCCCCCACGGAGCTGCACCGGCGTACCGGCGTGCCCCAATCCACCCTGTCGCGCATTCTCAGCGAGAAGATCGTCGACCCGTCCGACAAGCACGTGTCGAAGATCGCCGAGTATTTCGGCGTGAGCACCGATCAGTTGCGCGGGCGCGTCGAACTCGGCGAAAGCCGCGAGGCCGCGCCGCCCCGCAGCCACGCCGAGTTGCACGACATCAGCTTGTGGGATGACGATACCCCGATCGAAGATGACGAGGTCTCCATTCCCTTTCTTCGCGAGGTCGAGTTGGCAGCAGGATCAGGACGATTCGTCATCGAGGAAAGCGAGAAGGCCAGCCTGCGCTTCGGCAAGCGCAGCCTGCGCCACAACGGTGTGCAGTTCGATCAGGCCAAGTGTGTCACGGTGCGCGGTAACAGCATGTTGCCGGTGCTGCGCGATGGCGCCACGGTGGGGGTCAATGCCGGCAAAAGTGGCATCGGCGATATCGTCGACGGTGACCTCTATGCGATCAACCACAACGGCCAGTTGCGGGTGAAGCAGCTCTATCGCCTGCCCACCGGCATTCGCCTGCGCAGCTTCAACCGCGACGAACACCCGGACGAAGACTACAGCTTCCAGCAGATGCAGGAAGAGCAGATCAGTATCCTGGGTCACGTCTTCTGGTGGGGCATGTACGCCCGCTGATGGTCATCGGGCCATTCAGAAAACCCGCCTTGGCGGGTTTTTTTTCGTCTGCGTAAAACCTCTGAATCCCTTGCCAGACAAGACGTGCATGCATATGCGCATTTTCTTACGTATAAATATTTCCACAAATGCATTGACTGTATATGCGTAAATGCATAGCCTTTGTCTCAAGCCGGTCGACATCGTTGGTGACAAGGATGGCGATGTGATCGGTTCTACAACAAGTGCCGCGGGCAAGGTGCCAGACGGCGACTACCCAAGGAGACAGGACAGTGACAGGCGAGCAGCAAGCGTTGCTGGAGATGCCGATCTGGCTGGTGATCGTCCTGGCCCTGCTGGGCGGCATCAGCGGCGAAATGTGGCGTGCGGACAAGGCAGGTGCGCGCGGCTGGGCGCTGATTCGGCGCCTGTTGTTGCGCTCGGGGGCCTGCATGGTCTGCGGCGTGTCGACGGTGATGCTGCTGTATGCCAGCGGCATGTCGATCTGGAGCGCCAGCGCCTTCGGTTGCCTCACGGCGATGGCCGGGGCGGATGTGGCCATCGGGCTGTATGAGCGTTGGGCGGCGCGGCGGCTGGGGGTCGATGCGCAAACGCCAGGCTTTCCCAGGCAAGGCAACAAGGAGGAGCGATCATGAACGAGCGGCTGGCTTTGCATGAGGCAAGAAAGTCGCAAGCCAGTATCCGCTCCGAGCCATCGAGCCGTAACCCGATTGAACCTCTCGACCAGGAAGGACCCCATGACACTGGAACAACTGACTGCACTGTTTCCCGATGCCCGTCTGAACACGGGCATTTTTTTACCTGCACTGAACCAGGCCATGACCCGTTGGGCAATCAACACCCCCCGGCGCATGGCTGCGTTCCTCGCCCAAGTGGGGCATGAATCCGGCCAGTTGCGCTACGTCAGGGAGCTGGGCAGCGACCGCTATCTCTCGCGCTATGACACCGGCAACCTGGCCCTGCGCCTGGGTAATAGCCCCGAGGCCGACGGCGATGGCCAGCGCTACTGCGGCCGTGGCCTGATCCAGGTGACCGGGCGCGACAACTACCGGGCTTGCAGCCTGGCCCTGTTTGGCGACGAGCGCCTGCTCGAACACCCCCAGTTGCTCGAACAACCGCAGTGGGCATCGGAGTCTGCCGCCTGGTTCTGGCACTCGCGTGGTCTTAACCCATTGGCTGACCGGGGCGAGTTCAACCGCATCACCCGGCATATCAACGGTGGGCTCAATGGCCTGGAGAGTCGCTTGCGCCTCTGGGCCAGGGCCCGGGAGGTACTGCGTTGAACATTTGTGCCGGGCCTGCGCTGGTGTAGGGTAGGCGACAGTCTTTCAAGGAGCTTGCCATGGACCCGATCTCTGCGCTTTCCGCCCGCCTGGGCGAACACCTGCGTCGTTTCAACGCCCAGGTGACCACGGCCGAATCCTGCACCGGCGGCGGCATCGCCGAGGCGATCACCCGCACGGCGGGCAGCTCGGCCTGGTTCGAGGCCGGTTACGTGACCTATTCCAACGGGCAGAAGACTCGCCAACTGGGTGTGCCGCAGACCTTGTTCGTCCAGGTCGGCGCCGTCAGCCAGGAAGTGGTCGAGGCCATGGTCCGTGGCGCCCGGGCGGCCAGCGGTGCGCGCTTTGCCGTGGCGGTCAGTGGTGTGGCCGGGCCCGATGGCGGCTCTCCAGCCAAACCGGTAGGCACCGTATGGCTGGCCTGGGCCGATGGCGAGCGGGTGAGCAGCGAGCGCCGGCACTTCGACGGCGACCGTGACGCGGTACGCCGACAAACGGTAATCGCCGCGCTAGAGGGCTTGTTACAGCTTGGCGCAGAGTAAATCGCAATTCGGGGGTAGGCGGGAAGAAAACCCTGTGGAATAATACTGGCTACTTATACAGGTGTTTCTGGCCGTCAGGCCCTATCGATTACGTGAGGACTTCAATGGACGACAACAAGAAGCGCGCCTTGGCTGCGGCCCTGGGGCAAATCGAGCGTCAATTCGGTAAAGGCGCGGTCATGCGCATGGGCGACCACGAGCGTCAGGCGATCCCGGCCATCTCCACCGGCTCCCTGGGCCTGGACATCGCCCTGGGCATTGGCGGTCTGCCAAAAGGTCGTATCGTCGAGATCTACGGCCCCGAGTCGTCCGGTAAAACCACCCTGACCCTGTCGGTCATCGCCCAGGCCCAGAAAATGGGCGCTACCTGCGCCTTCGTCGACGCCGAACACGCCCTCGACCCCGAGTACGCTGGCAAGCTGGGCGTCAATGTCGACGACCTGCTGGTCTCGCAGCCGGACACCGGCGAGCAGGCCCTGGAGATCACCGACATGCTGGTGCGCTCCAACGCCGTTGACGTGATCATCGTCGACTCCGTGGCCGCCCTGGTACCCAAGGCCGAGATCGAAGGCGAAATGGGCGACATGCACGTGGGCCTGCAGGCCCGCCTGATGTCCCAGGCGCTGCGCAAGATCACCGGCAACATCAAGAACGCCAACTGCCTGGTGATCTTCATCAACCAGATCCGCATGAAGATCGGTGTGATGTTCGGCAGCCCGGAAACCACCACCGGTGGTAACGCCCTGAAGTTCTACGCCTCGGTTCGCCTGGACATCCGCCGTACCGGCGCGGTGAAGGAAGGCGACGAAGTGGTCGGCAGCGAAACCCGGGTCAAGATCGTCAAGAACAAGGTGGCGCCACCGTTCCGTCAGGCTGAATTCCAGATCCTCTACGGCAAGGGCATCTACCGCAACGGCGAGATCATCGACCTGGGCGTGCTGCACGGCTTCCTGGAAAAATCCGGTGCCTGGTACAGCTACCAGGGCAGCAAGATCGGTCAGGGCAAGGCCAACTCCGCCAAGTTCCTCCAGGACAACCCGGAAATCGCCGCCACCCTCGAGAAGCAGATTCGCGACAAACTGCTCAGCGCTGGCGCCGTCGATGCAGCCGGCAAGGCTGCTGCGGTCAACGCCGAAGCTGAAGACGATCTGGTCGACGCTGACGCCGACTACTGATCGCCCCCATGTCCGTCGAACTCGATACCCCCGTCGCCGTGAGGCGGACAGCCATGGACCTGCTCGCACGTCGCGAGCACGGTCGAGTCGAGCTGACGCGCAAGTTGCGTCAGCGCGGCGCTCCCCCCGAATTGATTGACCAGGAACTCGACCGTCTGACGGAAGAGGGCCTGCTCAGTGAAGCCCGTTACCTGGAAAGCTTCATCAGCTACCGCTCACGCTCAGGTTACGGCCCCGCACGCATTCGCGAAGAGCTGGGTCAGCGTGGCCTGCAACGCAGTGATATCGACCAGGCCCTGCGCGAGAGCGATGTGGACTGGGCGGCGCAATTGCGTGATGTCTGGCAGCGCAAGTTCTCCGGCCAGCTACCCGTCGATCCGCGCAGCCGCGCACAGCAGACCCGTTTCCTGGTCTACCGTGGCTTTTCCATGGACATGATCGGCCGCCTGTTGAGCGGCCGGGGCCTGGACGATTAACCACCCGGCTCTCAGGTGACCCTCAACGCTTCGCGGGCACGCTGGGTGGTATGCATCGGTTCGGGCTTGGCCCAGTTTTCCGAAAGGTTGATGAAGTCCACCAGCTCGCGCAGGCGTCCTTGGTCGCGGCCGTTGAAGGCGAAGGTCAGGCGGGTCAGGTGGCTGAACTTCGGCTCATCGTGGTGTTCGCCGGCGTAGGCATGCTGATGATAGTGGCCGCTCAGGCGCAGGTCGGCGAAGCCTTCCTGCAGGTCGAACAAGGCTGCCTCGCTGAGCGGATGGTGCATGCGAATCACGAACTGGTTCTTCAGCCAGCGGCTGGAGTGGTAGTTGCTGTAGAACTGGTTGATTTCCTCTACCGCCTCCTCGGCGCTGTGCACCAGGCGCAGCAGCTTCATGTCGCTGGGCAGGATGTAGCGGTTCTCTTCCAGTTGCCGGGTGATGAAGTTCAGGGCGTCCTGCCAGAAGTTGCCGCCCGGGGAGTCCAGTAGCACCACCGGTACCAGGGGACTCTTGCCGGTCTGGATCAGGGTCAGTACTTCCAGCGCCTCGTCCAGCGTGCCGAAGCCGCCAGGGCAGAGCACCAGGGCATCGGCTTCCTTGACGAAAAACAGCTTGCGGATGAAGAAGAAGTGGAACGGCAGCAGCTTGTCGGTGCCGCCTACCGTGGCATTGGCATGCTGCTCGAACGGCAGGGTGATATTGAAGCCCAGGCTGTGATCGACCCCGGCGCCTTCGTGGGCCGCCGCCATGATGCCGCCGCCGGCGCCGGTGATGACCATCAGGTTGGAGCGCGCCAGGGTGGCGCCCAGCTCCCGGGCCAGTGCGTACATGGGGTGTTCGACGGGGGTGCGTGCCGAGCCGAACACGGTGACCTTGCGCCGGCCCTTGTACTGGTCCAGGGTGCGGAAGGCATGGTCCAGCTCGCGCAGGGCCTGCAGGGTGATCTTGGCGTTCCAGCGGTTGCTGTCGTCATGGGCCATGCGCAGGACGGTCAGCACCATGTCGCGATACAGAGGCAGATTGGGGCTGTCGGGGGCGACCAGCTTCAGTTGTTCTTCCAGGTGGCTCAGGTCGATCCCGTTGTGCTTGAAGTGACTGGCGAGCAGTTCGTTCGGTTGGTACGGCATTCAACGTCTCCTTCTGCAGCAAAACCTCTGACCGGACTGTACTGTCCGGCCGCGACACTGCGTGTGTCGCTGGCTGCCGTGGCCCGGCGGGTGCCGAGCAGTGCAGTAGACCTGCAAGGTCTCATTGCAGTGATCTTTGAAGTGTGCGGTCAACACTGCCGGTGCAGGGCGTCGGCAGGCCCCCCTTGGTGCACCCGGAAAATGGCGGGTACCTGATATCAATCTAGACCCTGGCAGGTGTTAATGCCGTGAGATTGCTAGCAAGGTGGGGAAATTGTCTGCAGACCGCTGGTCAGTCAGGAGCCAGGAACGATGCAGGTCTGGTTAACTGAAGGCCTGGGCGACTGTCGCCATGCAGGGAGCCTGCCACATGCAACGGCTAAATCTGGAACTTGAAGAACAGCTGTTCGAGCTGCTGGAGCGTTCGGCCCAGGCCAATCACCTGAGCCTTGAAGAAGAGTGCCTGCGTCGTCTGGAGGGCGGGGAACGGCATTCGCGCTATATCCAGGCCCTGGTGGCGGAACTGCGCGCCGATGAAAAGCAGCGGCGCGACAGTGGAGCAGGTCGCCTGAGGGTTACTTGCTCGCCTTGATACCACAGCTGGCGGCATTGAACGCCTGTTCGCCAACCATGCGGTTGGTCTTGTACTCGGTAAAGCGATAGGTCAGTACCGCACCTTTGGCCAGCAACTGGCGGTAGCCGGTGTTCTTGCAGACGCTGGCGCCGAGCTGGTCGCGCACCTTTTCCGGGTTGGCCTGCATCTGCTGGGCGTGGCTGGCGCGCACGCTGAGGTGGTTGATCAGTTGCTTGCCTTCGACGGTGTAGCCCTGGTCGAGGATGTCTTCGTTGATCGCTCGCGGCGTGCCCACGCTGCTTTCCCTGGCGACTTTCTCCAGCATCTGGCTCAGCTCGTATTCCTGCTTGGACGCCGCATTGGCGGCCAGGGGCAGGGCGAGCAACAGGCTCAAGGACGGGGCGATGAAACGCAGCATGAATCTCTCCTGGTTCGGTAACTGGCGATTGGACCGGCAACTGCGCACGGTGTTCCGTCACGGCATCGAGCCGGTGCCAGCGAGTAGCGACAGGCCGAGGATTATAGGGAGTTGGCGCCCCGGCTGCACGGCAAATACCTTACCTGCCGGCCGGCTCTGGTAGACTGGGCAGGTTTTCCTGTCCCGAGTCTGTGCAGTGCCATCCCTTTCCCGTTTTCGTTGTCTGCTGCCATGAGCCATGCCGTAGCGCGCCTGCGCGCCGAGCGCCTGGCGCGCAGTGTCAAACCCTTCGTCGCCCGTGGCTCCCGCGCGCCGCGCTGTCCCCAGTGCCGGGTGATCTTCAGTCATTGCCTGTGCGCCTGGCGCCCACAAGTGCCGGCCGAATCGGCCATGTGCCTGCTGATGCATGACACCGAGCCACTCAAGCCGAGCAATACCGGCTGGCTGATTGCCGACGTCATTGACGACACCTCGGCCTTCGGCTGGCAGCGTACGGTGGTCGACGAAGCCCTGTTGGCGTTGCTCGAGCAACCGCACTGGCAGCCTTACATCGTGTTTCCTGGCGAGTTCGTCGAGCCAGAGCGGGTGGCCACCGAGGTGGTGCGCGAGCCGGGCAAGCGACCGCTGTTCATCCTGCTGGATGCCACCTGGACCGAAGCGCGCAAGATGTTTCGCAAGAGCCCGTACCTGGACCGCTTCCCGGTGCTCAGCCTGCAACCGGAACAGATCTCACGCTATCGCCTGCGGCGTTCCAAGCGCGACGACCACTTCTGCACCGCCGAAGTGGCGGCGATGTGCCTGGAGCTGGCCGGTGACCAGCGCGCGGCCGAGGCGCTGGATGCCTACCTGGACGTGTTCAGCACTCACTACCTCAGCGCCAAGCACCAGTGGCCGCTGGACGAGCAGGATGCGGTGCATCAGCGCTTGCATACCTTCCTATAGTACAAGGGGCAGGCGTTGCACATTGGTTCATAATAGGCAGGCTGGCGACCATCGCGTGCCAGCCACGACCGGGCAATCAACTTGACCACCCGGTCGAGGCTCGGCATCCTTGGCGCCGATTCGGGCACCGACAAGGCTTGAAACGCTGTTTTTCCTGGCCTTGAAGTGCCTTTTGGGTGCGGGCAGAGCCGTCCGCACCGCGAGTTGCCCGCCAGGCGCCTATTCTTCCTCCCTGCGCCTGCACAGAACAGGATCATTAGATCGATGGCCACGTACGAAATCCTGATTGCCGATGACCACCCGCTGTTTCGCAGTGCCCTGCGCCAGGCGGTGACCCTGGGCCTGGGCCCTGATGTCCGCCTGGTGGAAGTGGCAAGCATCGCCGAACTTGAAACCCACCTCACCGACAAGTCCGACTGGGACCTGGTACTGCTGGACCTGAACATGCCAGGCGCCTACGGTTTTTCCGGGCTGGTCCTGCTGCGCGGACAGTACCCGCAGATTCCGGTGGTGATGGTGTCGGCGCAGGAAGAAGCCTCGGTGGTGGTCAAGTCCCGTGAGTTCGGCGCCAGTGGCTTCATTCCCAAGTCCAGCCCGCTGGAAGTCATTCAGGACGCGGTACGCAAGGTGCTCGACGGCGAAGTCTGGTGGCCGCCGCAGGCCTTCGACAAGGTCGATGTGTCGGCCGAGGCCAAGGCCGCCAGCGAAGGCCTGGCCAGTCTGACGCCGCAGCAGTTCCGGGTGCTGACCATGGTCTGCGAAGGTCTGCTGAACAAGCAGATCGCCTATGAGTTGAGTGTTTCGGAAGCGACCATCAAGGCCCACGTGACCGCGATCTTCCGCAAGCTCGGGGTGCGCACCCGGACCCAGGCTGCCTTGCTCTTGCAACAACTGGAATCGGTTTCAGCGAGTTGAGGCCATTGGCCTTCACGCTTTTTTGACCCGCCCTGCACTAGGCTGCAGCGCTTTTCAGTGGATGAAGTGACCCTCTATGTCATCGCCTTTCAAGGGCCAGACCGGCCTCAAGCGTATCTTCAATGCGGCCGGCTATTCGTTTGACGGTCTGCGCGCCGCCTTTACCGGTGAAGCCGCATTCCGCCAGCTGGTGCTGCTCAATGTGATCCTGATCCCGGTGGCCTTCTGGCTGGATGTCAGCCGTGCGGAGCGGGCGATCCTGATCCTGGTGTGCCTGCTGGGGCTGATCGTCGAGTTGCTCAACTCGGCGATCGAGGCGGCCATCGACCGGATCTCCCTCGACCGTCACCCGCTGTCGAAAAACGCCAAGGACATGGGCAGTGCCGCCCAGCTCGTGGCCATGAGCATGGTCGGGCTGGTCTGGGCGGTGATCCTGCTCTAGGCAATACTGGGCAGGACAATCTCGTCGCTGCGGCTTACCCCGGCGGTAAAGCTGCGGCACAGTTCGAGAAACTCGCGCATGGCCGAAGTCTGGTACTTCTGCTTGTGCCAGATAAAGAAGAACTGGCGGGCCAGGTCCAGCTCCGGGGTTTCCACCGCCACCAGGCTGCCGCGCCGAAAGGCGTCGCGCAGGGCCAGGCGCGAGATGCAGCCGATGCCAAGGCCGGATTCCACGGCCCGCTTGATGGCTTCGGTGTGCTCCAGTTCCAGGCGGATGTTGAGGCTTGAGCGGTGATGACGCATGGCCTGGTCGAAGGTCAGGCGCGTGCCCGAACCCTGTTCGCGCAGGATCCAGGCTTCATGGGTCAGTTCCTCCATGCTGGCCTGGCCGCGGCTGGCCAGTGGATGTTGCGGCGCGCAGAACACCACCAGTTCGTCCTCGACCCAGGGCTGCACTTCCAGGTCCGGATGGTTGCAGTCGCCTTCGATTAGACCCAGATCAATTTCGTAATGGGCAACCTGTTGCACGATATGCGCAGTGTTCTGCACATGGAGCTTGACCTGACTCTCCGGGTGGATCTGCATGAAACTGCCGATCAACAGGGTGGCCAGGTAGTTGCCGATGGTCAGTGTGGCGCCCACCGCCAGGGAGCCGAACCCCGACTTGCCGTTGAGCAGGTCTTCGATTTCCTTGGCCTGGTCGAGCAGCGCCACCGCCTGGGGCAGCAGTTGATGGCCCAGGGCGTTGAGGCTCAGGCGCTTGCCGGCACGGTCGAACAGCTGGCAGCTGGATTGACGCTCAAGTTCGGTGATCGAGGTACTGGCGGCCGACTGCGATAGCGCCAGCACACCAGCGGCTCGCGAGACGCTTTGATGTTGGGCCACGGCGACGAATACCTGGAGCTGACGAAGTGTAAATCGCATATCTATATAACCGATAAGACATATCTTGATAATTCATTTAACAGATATTGTCGCTCGCACTAAACTATCGCGCAATCGCGCTCTAGATTAGCGCTGCGTTTTATTTCAGGAGCCCGTACATGAGCAACATGAACCACGAACGCGTTCTCAGTGTTCACCACTGGAACGACACCCTGTTCAGCTTCAAGTGCACCCGCGATCCGGGCCTGCGCTTCGAGAACGGTCAGTTCGTGATGATCGGTCTGCAACAGGACAGCGGTCGTCCGCTCATGCGCGCCTACTCGATTGCCAGCCCGAACTGGGAAGAGCATCTGGAGTTCTTCAGCATCAAGGTGCCGGACGGCCCGCTGACCTCCCAGCTGCAGCACCTGAAGGAAGGCGACGAGATCATCATCTCCAAGAAGCCTACCGGTACCCTGGTACTGGACGACCTGAACCCGGGCAAGCACCTGTACCTGCTCAGCACCGGCACTGGCTTGGCGCCGTTCATGAGCGTCATCCAGGACCCGGAAACCTACGAGCGCTTCGAAAAAGTGATCCTGGTTCACGGTGTGCGCTACGTCAACGAAGTCGCCTACCGCGAGTTCATCACCGAGCACCTGCCGCAGAACGAATTCTTCGGCGAGGCGCTGCGTGACAAGCTGATCTACTACCCGACCGTGACCCGTGAGCCGTTCGAGAACCAGGGCCGCCTGACCGACCTGATGCGCAGCGGCAAGCTGTTCAGCGACATCGGCCTGCCACCGATCAACCCGCAGGACGACCGTGCGATGATCTGCGGTAGCCCGAGCATGCTCGACGAAACCAGCGAAGTGCTCGACAGCTTCGGCCTGAAGATTTCGCCACGTATGCGCGAACCGGGTGACTACCTGATCGAGCGTGCGTTCGTCGAGAAGTAAGCGGCGCGATGCAGACAAAAAACGCAGGCCCTGGCCTGCGTTTTTTTATGCCTGGTGCTGCCAGCGCGACCTTGTGTGGGAGCGGGCTTGTCCCGCGATTGATCTCACCGCCGCATCGCGGGGCAAGCCCGCTCCCACAGCCCGTGGATTATTGACGGTCAGGCACCACTTCCAGCACCCGGATCCGCTCCGGCTGCGGGTAATGCCAGCGCACCTGCACGTCCCAGAACTTCACCCCGTACACACGCTCCGGCGGCGGCACCTGGTACGCCGGGCGCGGGTCCTGGGCCAGGCATTGCTCGATCAGCTCCACCAGTGGCTCACCCAGGCGCTGGGCATGGGCCCGGGCCTGGGGCAGGGCATCGTCACTCCAGGCGACCGCAATCGGTGCCGGCGGTGCGCTGGCCATCTGGTTGGTCGCTCCAGCGACTGCGTCGGCATAGGGCACATAGGGCTTGATATCGAGCACCGGCGTGCCGTCGAGCAGGTCGATACCCGACAGCAGCAGCCGCCCGGCCTCGACCTTCTCCAGGCGCACCACTGACTGGCCGATGCCGTTGGGCCGGTGGGTGGCGCGGGTGGCGAACACGCCCATGGAGGTGTTGCCGCCCAACCGCGGCGGGCGCACCTTGAGCCGGGGCTTGCCTTCCAGGGCCTGGTGGAACAGGAACAACAGCCAGACATGGCTGACCTGCTCAAGCCCGGCCACCGCCTCGCCGCTGTCGAACGGTGGCAGCAGCTCCAGTACGCCGCGCGCCGCCGGTGCCAGCTGGGGCTGGCGCGGGATGGCGAACTTTTCCTTGAAGCAGGAGCGGACATAGCCGATCGGTGCGACGCTGTAGTTCATCGGCAGCTCAGCCACGTACCCGCAGGGTCA
Source organism: Pseudomonas sp. BJa5 (assembly GCF_030272875.2). NCBI lineage: Bacteria > Pseudomonadati > Pseudomonadota > Gammaproteobacteria > Pseudomonadales > Pseudomonadaceae > Pseudomonas > Pseudomonas sp. BJa5. Next base: position 83,728 of record NZ_JALRNG020000012.1, on the reverse strand, counting down.
GGCCCTTGAGGAAGTTGCGCAGCAACTGGTCGCCGCAGGGACGGTAGTTGTTGTGGCCGACTTTGCGGAACAGGGCACTCAGCTCCGGCTTGGACACCGGGAAGTCGGCTGCCTTGAGGATCGCGTGCAGGTCGTCTTCCTTCAGTTCGAAGGCCACGCGCAGCTTCTTCATGATGATGTTGTTGGTCACCGGCAGCTCGATCGGCAGCGGCGGACGGCTGTCGTCCTTGCCGCGCTTGAAGATCACCAGGCCATCGAGAAAGTACGCCATCACTTCGTCGGGGCAGCGCACGAAGCCTTCTTCGTCTTCCTTCTTCAGGTAGGTAACGATATCGGCAGTCGCCACCTTGTAGCCGGTCAGCTTGATGATATCGGTGAGCTTGGCGTCGTTGACGTCGAGCAGGTAGCGCAGGCTGCGCAGTACATCGTTGTGAATCATGGTGACAATCCTGTTCGGTGGGCCGCCCGGGTGGCGGCGCCTTGTTGCTAGAATCTTTCGTTGCTGGCCAGGTAGCGCCATTGGCCCAGGGGCAGCTTGCTCATGGCCACGCCGCCCAGGCGGATCCGGCGCATGCTCAGCACACTGAGGCCGACACTGGTGCACAGCAGGGCGATCAAGCCCGGCTGCGGGTTTTTCAGCACCATGCGCAGGCGGGTTTCGTTCTGCCAGCTGGCCTTGATCTTCGGCAGCTCGTTGCCCTTCCAGTTGAACCCGCGGTTCAGGCGTTCCAGGCCGTGGGTGATGATCTGGCCGCTGACTTCGACGATGTATTCCTGCTCGAGCTTGCTCAGGTCGGCGTTGACCTTGCGGGTCACGCGCCAGTCCTGGGTGAACACCTGCAGGCCGCTGGCGCCGGGTTGCAGGGGCGCAACGCAGCTCTGGCGGGCGAAGTGGCCCTTGAGCGGCCGGCGGCCGTAGCGGTGTTCTTCGGACAGGTTGCTGGCGGTGATGCTCCTGCAGGCACTGTCGATGTCCAGCCCGGCCGGCTGGTTGAGCAGCAGGGTGACAGGTTCCAGGGCTTCGGCCCGGGCACCGGCCTGCAGTTCGACCTTGTGCGCGTCGACCTTGAACTGCGGCTCGTCGACCACCTCGCCATCCACGGTGACCCAGCCCCCTTCGATGTACAGCTCGGCCTCCCGTCGGGAGCAGCCGACCAGTTCGATGAGGCGTTTGGAAAGGCGAATGGGTTCAGACATGACGACAGCCGTAGGCACAGGGAAAGGCGCTTATTGTAACCGCCCGGGCGCGCCCTGGTCCGGCAACATTCGCCGATCGGGGCATTAATCTGCGATTTTGCTGCATTTCAGAAAAGTATGACGCTATCTGTCAGTCGGTCTCTGCGGACTTTGTATGAATTAACCTCAGATGCAGTAGGGGGTAGGGTTGACCCATGCCGTCCGTTTCCGAGCGTCCGACCACTTCAAAGCCCTGGTGCAGGTAGAAGGCCAGGGCCTGGGCGTTTTGTTCGTTGACGTCCAGGGCGACGGCGTTGAGTTCGTCGATGGCATAGCGCAGCAGGCGCTTGCCCAGGCCCTGGCCACGCATGGCCGGGTCGATGAACAGCATCTCGACCCGCCCGGCGGCAACCCCGGCAAAACCGGTGATCCGTTGCCGGGCATCCTTGCAGCAGATCAGCATCACTGCATCCAGGTACTGGCTCTGCACCAGTTCGCGCAACAGGCAGATGTAGCTGTCGGGCATGAAGTCGTGGGTGGCGCGCACCGAGGCTTCCCACACCCGTACCAATTCCGGGTAGTCATCCAGCCGGGGTGTCTGCACGCCGCTGTGCCTGTACATCGCAGTGTTCTCCATGGGCAACTGGAGAAACGATAGTTGCAAAAAAAAGCCCCGCCAGGGGGCGGGGCTCTTTTGTGCGGGGCGTCCTCAGACAGGCTCTGCCCACAGGTCGTACTCGTCGGCATCGACCACCCGGCAGCGGACCTTGTCGCCCGGCTTGAAGCCGTGGTCGCCGTCGATGAACACGTTGCCGTCGATTTCCGGCGCGTCGAAGAAGCTGCGGCCTACCGAGCCTTGCTCTTCGACTTCGTCGATCAGGACTTCGATTTCCTTGCCGATGCGCAGTTGCAGGCGGGCGCTGCTGATGGCCTGCTGGTGGGCCATGAAGCGGTCCCAGCGCTCCTGCTTGATGTCATCCGGCACTTCGTCCAGGCCCAGGTCGTTGGCCGGCGCGCCTTCGACCGGCGAGTACTGGAAGCAGCCGACGCGGTCGAGCTGGGCTTCGGTCAGCCAGTCGAGCAGGTACTGGAAGTCTTCCTCGGTCTCGCCCGGGAAGCCGACGATGAAGGTCGAGCGGATGATCAGGTCCGGGCACTGCTCGCGCCAGTTCTTGATGCGCGCCAGGGTGCGGTCTTCGAAGGCCGGGCGCTTCATCGACTTGAGCACTTTCGGGCTGGCGTGCTGGAACGGGATGTCCAGGTACGGCAGGATCTTGCCGGCGGCCATCAGCGGGATGACGTCGTCGACGTTCGGGTACGGGTACACATAGTGCAGGCGCACCCAGACGCCGAGAGTGCTCAGGGCCTCACACAGCTCGAGCATGCGGGTCTTGACCGGGCGGCCGTTCCAGAAGTCGGTCTTGTACTTGACGTCGACGCCGTAGGCGCTGGTGTCCTGGGAGATCACCAGGATCTCCTTGACCCCGGCCTTGACCAGACGCTCGGCTTCGCTCAGCACTTCACCCACCGGACGGCTGACCAGCTTGCCGCGCATCGACGGGATGATGCAGAAGCTGCAGCTGTGGTTGCAGCCTTCGGAAATCTTCAGGTAGGCGTAGTGACGCGGAGTCAGCTTGACGCCTTGTGGCGGCACCAGGTCGATCAGCGGGTTGTGGTCCTGGCGTGGCGGCACGACTTCGTGCACCGCCGTCACGACCTGCTCGTACTGCTGCGGGCCGGTCACGGCCAGTACGCTTGGGTGCACGTCGCGGATGTTGCCTTCCTCGACACCCATGCAGCCGGTGACGATGACCTTGCCGTTTTCCTTGATGGCTTCGCCGATCACGTCCAGGGACTCGGCCTTGGCGCTGTCGATGAAGCCGCAGGTGTTGACCACCACCACATCGGCATCCTGATAGGTGGGCACGACTTCATAGCCTTCCATGCGCAGCTGGGTCAGGATGCGCTCGGAATCGACCAGGGCCTTGGGGCAACCCAGGGAAACGAAGCCGACCTTGGGCGTGGTGGGCGTAGGAGTGGTGGACATGACTAACCTCGGTATAGAAGCGCCTGCCGGGCCACGAGGGCGGGCAGGCTTTGGCGGGCGTCTGGGCGCCTCTGATCAAAAAGTGCGCAATTCTAGCGAGCGGCACGGCACTTGACCAGCAGAAAAGCGACGAACGCTCAGCTATGCTTCGCCCCGATATGCCTGTGTTTGTCTCAAGGTCTTGATTGCAGGAGTAATGGATGGTTCAGGCGAGCGGTCAGGCGGAATCCGGGCATGGGCCAGCGAAGCCGCTGAGCCTGTTGGTGGCGGCGGTCGGGGTGGTCTACGGCGACATCGGCACCAGCCCCCTCTATACCCTCAAGGAGGTGTTTTCCGACGACTATGGCGTGCCGGTCAACCACGACGGGGTGCTGGGGATACTGGCGTTGATCCTCTGGTCGCTGATCTGGGTGGTGACGCTCAAGTACGTGGTGTTCATCCTGCGCGCCGACAACCAGGGCGAGGGCGGCATCATGGCCCTGACCGCCCTGGCCAGGCGGGCCTCGGCGCCATTCCCCAGGTTGCAATCGCTGATGGTCGTCTGCGGCCTGGTCGGTGCGGCGCTGTTCTATGGCGACAGCATGATCACCCCGGCGATTTCGGTATTGTCGGCGGTCGAAGGTATGCAGCTGGCGTTCGAAGGCATCGATCACTGGGTGGTGCCCATATCCCTGGTCGTGCTGGTGGCGCTGTTTTTGATCCAGAAGCATGGTACCGAGCGCATCGGCATTCTCTTCGGTCCGGTGATGGTTACCTGGTTCCTGGTGCTGGCGGCGCTGGGCGTGCATGGCATCTCCCAGAGCCCGGAAGTGCTCAAGGCGGTCAATCCGGTCTGGGCGGTGCGCTTCTTCATCGTGCATCCGGGCATGGGTGTCGCCATTCTTGGCGCCGTGGTGCTGGCCCTGACCGGTGCCGAGGCGTTGTATGCCGACATGGGGCATTTCGGTCGCAAGCCGATTGCCCGGGCCTGGTTCATCCTGGTGCTGCCGGCGCTGGTGCTGAATTACTTCGGCCAGGGCGCGATGCTGCTTCAGAACCCGGAGGCGGCGCGCAACCCCTTCTACCTGCTGGCACCAGGCTGGGCGCTGCTGCCGTTGGTCGGGCTGTCGACTCTGGCCACGGTAATCGCCTCCCAGGCGGTGATCTCCGGGGCCTTCTCCCTGACCCGCCAGGCGATCCAGCTGGGTTATGTGCCGCGCATGCAGATCCAGCACACCTCCAGCCATGAACAGGGGCAGATCTACATCGGCGCGGTGAACTGGGCGCTGATGGTCGGGGTGATTTTGCTGGTGCTGGGCTTCGAGTCGTCCGATGCGCTGGCCTCGGCCTATGGCGTGGCGGTGACCGGCACCATGTTGATGACCACCTTGCTGGTGTCCACAGTGATGCTGTTGCTGTGGAAATGGCCGCCGGTGCTGGCGGTGCCGGTGCTGCTGGGCTTTCTGTTCGTCGACGGCCTGTTCTTTGCCGCCAACGTGCCCAAGGTGGTGCAGGGCGGGGCCTTTCCGGTGCTGGCGGGGATCGCCCTGTTCATGCTCATGACCACCTGGAAGCGTGGCAAGCAGATCCTGGTCGAGCGCCTGGACGAAGGCAGCCTGCCACTGCCGTTGTTCATCAGCAGCATTCGTATGCAGCCGCCGCATCGGGTCGAAGGCACGGCGGTGTTCCTCACTGCGCGTGCCGATGCCGTGCCTCATGCCTTGTTGCACAACATGCTGCATAACCAGGTGCTGCACCAGCAGGTGGTGCTGTTGACCGTGGTCAGCGAGGATACGCCGCGGGTGCAGGCGCAGCAGCAGTTCGAGGTGGAAGCCTATGGCGATGGCTTCTACCGGGTGCTGCTGCATTTCGGCTTCATGGATGAGCCGGATGTGCCGGAGGCGTTGAAGCTCTGTCACCTGGAGGGGCTGGACTTCAGCCCGATGCGCACCACCTATTTCCTCAGCCGGGAGACGGTGATTCCGTCGCGGTTGGTCGGTATGGCACGCTGGCGTGGCCTGTTGTTCGCCTTTTTGCTGAAGAATGCCAACGGCACCCTGCGCTTTTTCAATCTGCCGCTGAACCGGGTGATCGAACTGGGAACCCAGGTGGAGATCTGACCCTGTAGGAGCGGGCTTGTCCCGCGATTGCGATGTGACGGATAGGCCGCAATCGCGGGGCAAGCCCGCTCCTACAGGGATAATTTCAGGTTCGTTGACTCAGTTCTGCTCGGCGACGCTGGTCTTGCCCTGGCGGGTCTCGATATCGCCGATCAGACGCTTGGCCAGCGCCGGGTAGTTTTCGTCGAAGTGATGCCCACCCGGCAGTTTCAGGCGCTCGCCCACCGCCGTGTGGTCGGTGCAGCCGCTCTCGTCGGCTTCTTCCTCGCCATAGATGCACACCACTTTCGCCGCCGGCAGCCTGGCCATTTCCGGCCCGGTCGAGGCTTCCTTGCCGGCATTGCCCAGCCAGCCTTCGACTTCGATCTCGAAGCTGCCGCTGCGGGCGAAGGCCAGCAGGATGACGGCGTCGACCCGCTGCTGGTCCTCGGCCGGCAGGCGGTTGTAGATGGCCGGCAATACGTCGGCGCCAAAGGAGTAGCCGGTCAGCACGAAACGCTTGGTGCCCCATTTCTGCCGGTAGTGCTGCATCAGCTCCGACAGGTCGATGGCACTCTGTTCCGGGGTCTTGTGCTGCCAGTAGTAGCGCAGGGTGTCGATGCCGACCACCGGGTAGCCGAGCTTGGCCATTTCACCGGCGACGTCACGGTCCAGGTCGCGCCAGCCGCCGTCGCCGGAAAGGAACAGGGTCACGGTGTCGGTGGTCTGGCCCGCCGGCACCTCCACCACGGGAATGCTCATGGCGTTGCCGTCGCCACCGACCAGGGCCTGGGTCAGTAGGGCCTTGAGCACCTGGGGCAGGTGGATGTCGTAGTCGCTGATGCTGGTCTCGGCATTGGCCTGGTCGCGCACGAAGGCGGCGCTGGCGTCATCCGGGTTGTCGTTCCAGGCCACGTTCCAGTGGCCGTGGGCGGCAGACTTGGGTAGCGGCGTGGCGCATCCGGGGCGCTCGACGCTGAAGTCTACTGAGATGGCCTGGGCCTTGTCATCGCTCTGGCTGGCCAGCCAGTTCCAGGCCAGGTCGGCGCCCGGGCCGATGCCGGCCACCAGGGTCGCTTGCCCGTGCAGTTGCTGCAGCGCCTGTTGCAGGGCGTTTTGTTGCAGGGTGCAATCGGCAGGCGGGAGGATCACCTGGACCAATTGCGCTTCCCCGCTCTGGGCCAGGTTCAGCAACTGCTTGTCGGTCAGTGCCTGGTCCTGGGGCACGGCAATGGCGACTTGAGCCTTGGCACGGCTGCCCGGGGTGGCGCGGGTCAGGCTGCTGCCATCGCCCAGGGTCAGGTGCTCAAGGCGTGGCTCGGGGGCAGGGCGGGTCCACAGCCAGAAGCCCAGGGCGGCCGCCAGCAGGCCCAGCATCAGCGTTGCCAGAAGGTACAACCAATAGCGTCGAATCATCAGCGTTTCACCAATCCGGTCAGGCCGCCCGCAATCAGGGCGGCGGTGTCGGCCAGTGCCACCAGCGGATCGAGTCCGGCCGGCACGGCCATGTAGCGGGGTTCCCAGTCGGGCTGGAACTTGTCCTTGAAGCGGCGCAGGCCCTGGAAGTTGTAGAGCTGCTCGCCACGCTGGAACACCATCGAGCCCAGGCGCTGGGTCAGCGGCGCGCCGCGTCGCGGTTGCAGGCCCGAGAGCGGCACCATGCCCAGGCTGAAGCGGGCGTAGCCCTGGCTTTTATAGTGTTGGATCAGGCCGATCATCATGAATTCCATGGTCAGCTTCGGTGCCTGGGGGTGGGCGCGCATCAGGTCCAGGCTGGCAAGTTCCCGGCTGCCGGTTTCCAGCAGGTTGGCAAAGGCCACCGGCCGACCCTCGAAACGGATCAGGGCAATACGGAAATGCGCCAGGTACTCGGGGCTGAAGCGACCGAGCGAGAAGCCTTTCTCGCGCACGTTCTTGCCGCTCAGCCAGGCGTCGGAGATGGCCTTGAGTTCTTCCAGGGGCGCTTGTCCGGGTTCGTGTACTTCCAGGCTCAGGCCATCACGTCCGCCACGGTTCCAGGTGTAGCGCAGGTCTTTCATTTCCTTGCCCTTGGCGTCCAGGTCGAAACGCTTGAGGTCGACCCGCGCTTCTTCTCCCAGCTTGATCGCGGTCAGGCCGATGTCCATATAGAAGGGCAGGTTCTCGGCCCGCACCTGGTAGAACACCGGTCGGGCGTGGTGCACATCGCACAGATCGCGGAACTGCCAGATCATCTCGCCGCGCTTGTGTGCCGGGCCGATCGGGTCGTACAGGGCCACCAGGCTGCGGCCGCGCCGGGCGTACATGAGGAAGGCATCGTCATCGGGGTGGAACAGCAGGGCCTTGTCGCCGGTCAGGGCCAGGCCGCCGTCGGGCTGGTCCGAGGCCTGCAGGATGTGGTCGGCCCGTTGCAGCTCTTCGCTCGACGGCAGGTGAATCACCGGGCGGGCAGTGCGCAGCAGCCAAGTCAGGGCAACCGCCACCAGCAGTACGGCGCTGCCCAGGGCGGAGCGCAGGCCGCGCGGGGCGTCGGCGTCGAGGGTGAATTGCCACCAGAGCTGATGGCTGTAGGGCACATCCTGGTAGGCGAACAGCAGCAGCCAGATCGAAGCCCCCAGTACACAGGCACTGGCCGCCAGGTAGACCGGCGAGAAGGGCAGCTCGAGCAGGCGGCTGGGGCGGTAGAAGGAGCGGCGGAACAGGGCCAGCAGGCAGGCGGTGAAGGTCAGGACGCTGGCTTCTTCCCAATCGAAGCCCTTGAGCAGCGACAGCAGGGCGCCGACCAGCAACAGAATGGTGGTCAGTATCCAGGCCGCGGACAGGCGCCGCCGCAGGCCCTGGGCCAGCAGCAGGCAGAGCACGCCAATCAGGCTGGCGCCGAAGTGCGAAGCGTCGATCAGGCGATGGGGAATCAGAAAGCCCAGGTGCTCCAGGCGCCCGTCGATTTCCGGCGTCGCGCCGGAAAACAGCAGCACCACCCCGGACAGGAACACCAGCACCGCCAGCACCGGTGCCGCCAGGCCCGACGCAGCCTTGATGGCCTGTTGGGCGAACAGGTAGCGCCGTGCCTCGTTGACCAGCAGCACGACACAGGCCAGCAGCAGGGGCAACACCACGTAGATCAGGCGATAGAGCAGCAAGGCGGCGGCCAGGGGCGCGGCACCCAACTGGTCGGCGAAGGCGGCCAGCAGGATGGCCTCGAATACTCCGACGCCGCCCGGCACATGGCTGAGCACCCCGGCGGCCAGGGCCAGCAGGTAGACCAGCAGGAAGGCGGCAAAGGGTGGTGCTTCGGGCAGCAGCAGGTACAGCACGGTGGCGGCAGCGGCGACATCGAGGGCGGTGATCAGCAGTTGCAGCAAGGTCAGGCGGGCGCCGGGCAGGCGCAGGGTGCGCCGGCCGATGCCGACCAGCAGGCAGTCAGCCAGGGGCTGCTCCGGCAAGCGCCGACGGTAAAGGCCGTACACCAGCACGGCGGCCAGGGCCAACACGACCAGGGCAATGCTCGCCAACAGCGCGGGCGGCACATGCAGGGCGGCAGCCGCCGCGGGCAGGTTGCTGAGCGTTGCCAGGGCGGCCAGGGGCGGTAGGGCACAGCCCAGCGACAGGCTGGCGAACAGGGTCATCCGCGCGACTTCGGCGGCACCGACACCTTGCCGGGCATAGAGCCGGTAACGCACCGATCCGCCGGACAGCAGTGAAAGGCCGATGGCGTTGCCAATGGCAAACGCACTGAAGCCCCCCATGACCAGGGTGCGCGGCGGCAACTGCACACCGGCATAGCGACTGGCCGACCATTCGTAACCGAGCAGGACGACAAAGCCTGCCAGCGTTGCCAGCAACGCCCCGGCCAGGGCGGCGGGAGGAACGCTGAGCAGCGAGTCATGCAGGGCATAGATGTCCAGTTCGCTGAGCAGGTGGCGACAGGCAATCAGGGCAAGGCTGAACAGCAGCAGGGTCACGGCCAGGCCGATCGGCTGCCGATAACGGCTCAGGCGATCGAGCAGGCGCAGGTGCTGGGCGGCGTTGGGCAGTGCGGTGGTGACGGGGGCTTCTGCATCGGAGGTCTGGGGGCGCATCAATCACCTCGTGGATGGTGCGCGCCAGGATGAACATATCCAGCCAAGGTACCAATCCCTATGGAAAGTAGTGGCCACTATGATCGGGCCGCTGCCTGCCTTGAGGATAGTTAAACAATATTTATATTGCCGGATGGCGGGGGGGGCTGAATCGCAGACACAAAAAAGGCCACTTTTTGCAAAGTGGCCTTTTTCGATGTTTGGTTGCGGGAGCCGGATTTGAACCGACGACCTTCGGGTTATGAGCCCGACGAGCTACCAGGCTGCTCCATCCCGCGTCTGATGGGGCGCATTCTACAGCCTTTGGTCTTGCTGTCAACGCTTAATTGTTGATTTGCAATAATTTTATGCCTGGGTACTTTTTCCAGGCAAATAAAAAGGCCACTCGTGAGAGTGGCCTTTCCTGAATCTGGTTGCGGGAGCCGGATTTGAACCGACGACCTTCGGGTTATGAGCCCGACGAGCTACCAGGCTGCTCCATCCCGCGCCTGTGAGATGAGATTCTACAGTTATGCGCGTGCATGTCAAGCGCTCGTTGCAAGAAATCCTTTTTTGTTCAAATGCTTAGCGTTTGCCTCGAAAGGGGTGGAGCAGGGTGGGCGGGGCTTTCAGGGTAAATGTATGTATGTTTATCCAGTGCGGTGGTGCATCGGGAATCATGGAGTGAGATACTGCCTACACGACTTTCCACCAGTGCCCACAGTTGCCGATGTCCCAGCGCAAGATCATCCACATCGACTGCGATTGTTTCTACGCCGCCATCGAAATGCGCGACGACCCGCGCCTGGCCGGGCGGCCGCTGGCGGTGGGCGGCTCGGCGGAGCGTCGCGGGGTGATTGCCACCTGCAACTACGAGGCGCGGGCCTTTGGCGTGCGCTCGGCGATGTCGTCCCGCCATGCCCTGAACCTGTGCCCCGACCTGTTGATCGTCAAGCCGCGCATGGATGCCTATAAAGAAGCCTCGCGGGAAATTCACACGATCTTTCGCGACTACACCGACCTGATCGAACCCTTGTCGCTGGACGAAGCCTACCTGGATGTCTCCGACAGTTCCTGGTTTGCCGGCAGTGCGACACGGATTGCCGCCGATATTCGCCGTCGCGTTGCCCAGCAACTGCACATTACCGTCTCGGCCGGCGTGGCGCCGAACAAGTTCCTGGCCAAGATCGCCAGCGACTGGCGCAAGCCCAACGGCTTGTTCGTGATAACACCCATGGAGGTCGAGGACTTTGTCGCCGCGCTGCCGGTGGGCAAGTTGCACGGGGTGGGCAAGGTGACGGCGGACAAACTGGGGCGCCTGGGAATCAGCAACTGCCTGGAACTGCGTGACTGGAGTCGCCTGGCCCTGGCCCGGGAATTTGGCAGCTTTGGTGAACGGTTATGGGGCCTGGCCCGTGGTATCGATGATCGCCCGGTGCAGAATGACAGTCGTCGGCAGTCGGTCAGCGTGGAAAACACCTACGACACCGATCTACCGGACCTCGCCAGTTGCCTGGAAAAACTGCCGGAACTGATGGAGACCCTGGCCGGGCGCATGGCGCGCATCGACGACAGCTACCGGCCGGGCAAGCCCTTCGTCAAAGTGAAGTTCCATGATTTTACCCAGACCACCCTGGAGCAGGCGGGGGCCGGGCGTGACCTGGGTAGTTATCAGCAGTTGCTCAGCCAGGCTTTTGCCCGGGGCGGCAAGCCGGTGCGCTTGCTCGGCATTGGCGTTCGCTTGCTGGATTTGCGCGGAGGCCATGAGCAGCTGGAGCTGTTCGCTCGTGACTGAATGAAAAAACGCCAGCAGGCTGGCGTTCTTTCAGGGCGGTACGAGTAATCAGTGGATGCCGGGGTCGGCAACCAGGCGACCGGCATTCTTGGTCAACGACTGCAGGAACTCCTGTTGCAGCTCCGGATCGTTGCGGGTCAGCTCGATCAGGCTCTGCTCCAGTTCGCTCGCTTCCTCCTCCAGCCCCAGCTCGGACAAGCGCTTGACCCGATGGACCCACTGGCTCACTTCATCGTCTTCGAGGTCGTCGAAGATCAGCTCGTGGGCTTCCACCAACTTGCCGCGCAAGGCGCTGCTGACCAGCAGGCTGGCGTCGCCACGCACGTTGTTGTCTTCATCGGCGATCTGCAGGTGCAGGGTGCCGACGTGGGTCAGGTTCTGCTCGGCGAACGGGCTGTCGAGCAGGTTCAGGCGCAGTATGCCGTTGCGGTCGGTGCTCAGCGTATGGTTGACCTTGCCGGCCTTGACCTCCACCGGACGGTCGCTCCACGGCAGGCTGGTGTACTCCTGGCGCTTGTCCTTCTGCACTTCGGTGATCCCGGCAAGGTTCTGCTGGGCACGGCCGTTGGACTGGGCATTCATGAACGGGTTGAGGCCATCGACGCCATAGTTCAACCAGCCACGGGTGACGCTCTCGGGCAGGTTGCCGAGGGCGAAGACGTTGACTACGTTGGCCCCGACCCCGGCGACCACGGCTACCGCCCCCAGGGGAATCTCGTAGACTTCCCGCCAGGGTTGGTAGGGCGTGTAGCGATCGTAACGACGGGTGACTTCGAACTCGGTGACCTCGAAGTGCTTCTGTTCGTGGATGCGCACACGCCGCTGGGGCAGTTCGAGTACCTTGGGGTCCCCGACATCGATCTGCAGGCTGTGTTCGAGCAGCTTGCGCTCGATGCGTTCCTCATGCTCGCTGCGCTGGGACATCTGGTTGGCGCAACCGCTGAGCAACAGGGCGCCGCACAGTGCGGCACCCCCCAGGCTATAGGTACTTCGCTTGAACATGATTACTCTTGCGTTGGCTTAGCGACGAATGCGGGCTTGCAGGAACGACAGCGCCTCGGCCAGTGGCAGTGGCTGCGCGTCACGCTCGGTACGGTGCTTGTACTCAAGGTTGCCTTCGGCAAGGCCCCGGTCGCTGACGACGATACGGTGCGGAATACCGATCAGCTCCATGTCGGCGAACTTGATCCCCGGGCTGGTCTTCTTGTCACGGTCGTCCAGCAGCACTTCGAAACCGGCAGCGGTCAGCTCGGCATAGAGCTTGTCGGTGGCTTCGCGTACCTGTTCGGTTTCGTAGCGCAGCGGCACCAGGGCGATCTGGAACGGGGCCAGGGTGTCGCTCCAGATGATGCCGTTGTCGTCGTAGTTCTGCTCGATGGCCGCAGCCACCACGCGGGATACGCCGATACCGTAGCAACCCATGCTCAGGGTCACCGGCTTGCCGTTCTCGCCCAGTACCTGGCACTTGAGTGCCTCGCTGTACTTGGTGCCGAGCTGGAAGATGTGCCCGACTTCGATGCCGCGCTTGATCATCAGGGTGCCCTGGCCATCCGGGCTTGGGTCGCCTTCGACGACATTACGCAGGTCGGCGACCTGTGGAACCGGCAGGTCGCGTTCCCAGTTGACGCCGAAGTAGTGTTTGTCATCGATGTTGGCGCCGATGCCGAAGTCGCTCATCAGGGCGACCGAGCGGTCGATGATGCACGGCAGAGGCAGGTTCAGCGGGCCGAGCGAGCCTGCGCCGGCGCCGATGGCGGTGCGCAGTTCCTCGTCGCTGGCCATGACCAGCGGGCTGGCGACTTCTGGCAGGTTGGCGGCCTTGATTTCGTTCAGCTCGTGGTCGCCGCGGACGATCAGGGCAATCAGCTTGCCCTCTTCGGCGGCGTGGACGATCAGGGTCTTGACGGTCTTCTCGATCGCCAGGCCGTAGTTTTCCACCAGCTGGGTGATGGTCTTGGCATCCGGGGTGTCGACCAGGCGCAGTTCCTCGGTCGGCGCCAGGCGCACGGTTTCCCGTGGAATGGCCTCGGCCTTTTCGATGTTGGCGGCGTAGTCGGAGCTGTCGCTGAAGATCACATCGTCTTCACCGGACTCGGCCAGCACATGGAATTCGTGGGAGTAGCTGCCGCCGATGGAGCCGGTATCGGCTTGTACCGGACGGAAGTCCAGGCCCAGGCGGGTGAAGATATTGCTGTAGGCCAGGTGCATGCGATCGTAGGTTTCCTGCAGGGAAGCCGGATCGGCATGGAAGGAGTAGGCGTCCTTCATGATGAACTCGCGACCACGCATCAGGCCGAAGCGCGGACGGATCTCGTCACGGAACTTGGTCTGGATCTGGTACATGTTCAATGGCAACTGTTTATAGCTGTTGAGCTCGTTGCGGGCCAGGTCAGTGATGACCTCTTCGTGGGTCGGGCCCACGCAGAATTCACGACCGTGACGGTCCTTGAGACGCAGCAGCTCTGGGCCGTACTGCTCCCAGCGGCCCGATTCCTGCCACAGTTCGGCAGGCTGGATGGCCGGCATCAGCACTTCGAGGGCACCGGCGGCGTTCATTTCCTCGCGGACCACGGCTTCGACCTTGCGCATTACCCGCAGGCCCATCGGCAGCCAGGTGTACAGGCCGGAGGCGAGCTTGCGGATCATGCCGGCGCGCAGCATGAGCTGATGGCTGATGACCACCGCGTCGGACGGGGTTTCTTTCAGGGTAGCGAGCAAATATTGACTGGTGCGCATGGTAGGCCGTTGTCGGTTGCTTAAGACTTTAAAATGACCCCGCATTGTACGGGGGCGATTCGGTGGCGTACAGGATGCCGGAGCACGAAGGCGTTGTCAGCCCGAATTGCGGCAAAGAAAAAGCCCGGCAATGCCGGGCTCTTTCGTACTGGGGATACTGAAAGCCCGGGGCTTACAGGATGCTCAGCGGGTACTCGACGATCAGACGCAGTTCGTCGATCGAAGGCGATCCGTAGTACACGCCGTCGCCGGAGCGATAGGTGGCCTGACGAACGCGGAAGCTCAGGTCCTTGGCCGCGCCTTCCTGCAGGACGTACTTGATGTCTACGTCGCGTTCCCATTCCTTACCGTCGGTGGTGCCTGCGACGTTGGCGTCGTCACCACGAACGTAACGGGTCATGAAGGTCAGGCCTGGAACGCCGTAGCTGGCGAAGTTCAGGTCGTAGCGAGCCTGCCAGGATTTTTCGTCTTCCTGGTTGAAGTCGGAACGGGCCACGGAGTTGGCCAGGAAGATGGAGCCGCCACCGTCGATGCCGTAGGCGTAGTCACCGTCACCGGAAACAGCCTGGTAGGCCAGGGTGAAGGTGTGGGCGCCGATGTTGTAGGCACCGGAGAGGCTGAACGCGGTGTTGTCCAGCTTGGTTTCACCGTCGAAGGTGCGGACATTGCCGGCGCCATCGCTCTTGGTGTCATAGATGTTGAAGTCGAAGACCAGGCCTTGCTCGTCGTTGATCGGCAGTGCCCAGTTGATGTTGCCGTACCATTTGCGCCAGAAGTCTTCTACTTTCGAGTAGTACACGCTGGTGCTCAGGGTGTCGGTGAAGGCGTAGGTGCCACCGGCCACGTCGGCGCTCTTGAGGTGGAAGCTGTCGCGGTTGGTCTCTTCCTGGGCGGTCAGGCTGGTGAAGTGACCGGCCTGCAGGGTCAGGCCCTTGATTTCGTTGCTGGTGATCAGGGAGCCCTGGGCGATTTCCGGCAGCAGGCGGCTGTCGTCGGTCGCGAAGACTGGCATGGCGGTGAACTGGTCGCCGACTTTCAGCACGGTGTCGGAAATGCGGAATTTAACGGCGCCACCGGCTTTGGAGTAGTCGTCCTGCGAACGGCCGTCAGAACCGGTAGGGAACAGGCCGGTGCCGGCACGGCCCTTGCCGCTGTCCAGTTTCAGGCCGAGCATGCCGATGGCATCGGCGCCGACGCCGATGAGGCCCTGGGTGTAGCCCGATTCGTAGGTACCGACGAAGCCCAGGCCGGTTTCTTCACGGCGGCTTTGGGTGTCGCTCGGGTTGTTACGGAAGTCGCGGCTGAAATACAGCATGCGGGTTTTGACGTTGAGTTTGCTGTCTTCGAGGAAGCCCTTGGACTCGTCCTGGGAAGAGGCTACTGCCATCTGCGAGGTGCCTGCTGCAACAGCCAGGGCGATCATGCTCCACTTCATCACGCGCATCGTGACTTGCTCCTTTGGTTTTTAGGAAGAGTACTGCCGTCGCCGATTGGTTTTTTTATGCGGCGCGGCTCTTTCTTTTTGTGTCGGCGGGAATGTATATCACGCTGACTGTAGTTGGCGATATGGGGAGAAAGATCCTTTCGGTAACTTTACGGTCATGTCGCTAACTGTAATGTCCTTGTCGCAAATCACGTCCCGGTTTTTCGGGCCGTGCAACTCCAGCGCTGTTCCGGGCAGCGTAAGGATAGGAAAAAATGATCTAAATCCCCCCTGTTTCCGGAACTCCCTGGTACCCCATGCAGCTGTTGTTATTTTGTCGCGCTTCACCGCATCGATGCAGGTGTCGTGCCGACTGTGGCCGATCACAATGCAACAAGCGTGCTCAAAACCGGGAGTGGTTCACGATTTTTTCACCTTTGACCGGCAAAAAAGGCGTCAACCGTCGCAAAACCGGGGGGGTTAAGATCGTTTGGTTCATCGGGGCGGTGCAGGTGGGAATAAGCGAAATTCCTGTCTGTAAGGTCAAAGCGTTACCGTCATCCACGGCACTTGTGTAGTTTGCGGATGTTCCGGGTGCCAGGCGCTCAATGGAGGCCTCATTTTGGTGCGAAAAGTAGCGTTTTGTTACCTCGCAGCTTTTTGCCGGCCCGTGGGGAGGAGGGCAATGTGAATGAGAGTCAGTTCAGTGCTTTTTCTCTTTCTTTCAAGGCTGGCGATGCTCGTTCGCGTGAACGGAGGTATCCTGCTGCCATGGGGCTCGCGGTGGCAGGTTAGTTGCGCGCGAACCAGGTATTTAATAGTTGTAGGAGATTTTTCAGTGTTTGCTCTGGATCCGCGTCTTCAGGAAGACACCTTCGTCATTGGCGACTTCACACTTTGCCGTTTGCTGCTGAGCAAGGACGCCAACTACCCCTGGTTTATCCTGGTGCCGCGGCGCGCCGATATCAGCGAGTTGTTTCAACTAGAAGGCAAAGACCAGGCGCAACTCTGGAAAGAAACCACTTTCCTGGCTGAAACCCTCAAGGACAGTTTTGCCGCCGACAAGATGAATGTGGCGACCCTGGGTAACGTCGTCAGCCAGTTGCACATGCATGTCATCGTGCGTAAGCGCAGCGATCCGGCCTGGCCTGCTCCGGTATGGGGCAACAAGCCGGCGATCGCCTATGCCGCCGAGCAGGTCGCGGCCATCCGTGCGCGGCTCAAGACGGTGCTCGATGATGACTTCACATTCGCCGAGGTGTGAGAGATGACTCTTGAAGCGCGGGTGATGGAACTGGAGAGCCGCCTGGCTTTCCAGGACGATACTCTGCAGGCCCTCAATGACGTGCTGGTCGATCAGCAGCGGGTGGTCGAGCGGCTACAGATGCAGATGGCGGCATTGCTCAAGCGCTATGAGGAAATGGCCGGGCAATACCAGAGCAGCGAAGAAGAGGCGCCGCCGCCTCATTATTGAAGCGGCTGCCTGCAGGCATAAAAAAACCGCGAGCGCCTGGGCGTCGCGGTTTTTTTATGGCTGGACGATCAGCGGCGGGGGGCAGCGATCACGTCTTCGGCCTGCAGGCCCTTGTCGCGGTTCATCACCGAGAACTCCACGCGCTGGCCTTCGACCAGGACGCGGTGGCCTTCACCGCGAATGGCGCGAAAGTGCACGAAGATGTCATCGCCCGAGTCACGGGAGATGAAACCGAAGCCCTTGGAGGTGTTGAACCACTTGACCGTGCCGGTATCGCGGTTGCTCATGTCGTACTGGGTGTGCTGGCTGCGGGCACTACCGGTTTTCATGAAGCCGGCGATCAGGTGCAGGACCACGGCCAGCAGGGTGCAGCCCAGGGCGGGCAGGTTACCCAGCTCCGGACGCGCCAGCAGGGTCAGGGTCTGCAGGACCACGGCCAGAACCAGCAGTGCGCTGGACAGGCGTTGCAGGTGCAGGCGTGCGCCTTTGTAGTGCTGGGGAACTACGGGGGCAAGCACCAGGTTGAGCAGGCCGAACAGTGCCAGGTAAACGGCTTCCGGTTGCTGCAGCAGGGGGATGGCATCGGTTCGCAGGCTCGGTATGAAGGACAGCAGCAAGGCTGCAGCGCCCGTCAACAGGTGGACGATCTTGAACATTGGGTTGGCTCACATTGATAAGGCAAATCACAGGAAGAGCTGACGTCACGGCGCGCAGTGGTTCGATAAACGCAAAAACGTGAGAAGAAGGCCAGCCTATGCGCCCCTGCACTGACTATCGTCAGAGGCGGCACCTTGCTATTTAACAGCAAAGCCCCGGGCTTCTCAAATGATCGGCAAGCCATGTGTCGCCTGCCTCGGCCAGCGTCGGCGGCGCCTGCAGCGTTTTGCCGCGGGTGTGAGGCTGCGACGGTTGGCAAGTCTTGGTACAGTGGGAATTGCCTGCTTGATGATCAAGCATCATGGAAAGGGGAAACTACATGGCTATTGATATCGGTATTAGCGAAGAAGATCGCAAGTCCATTGTCGATGGGCTGTCGCGGTTGTTGTCGGATACCTATGTACTTTATCTGAAGACCCATAACTTTCACTGGAACGTGACCGGCCCTGCCTTTCGAACCTTGCACCTGATGTTCGAAGAGCAATATAACGAACTGGCCCTGGCGGTGGACTCCATTGCCGAGCGCATTCGTGCCCTCGGCTTCCCGGCGCCGGGTGCTTATTCCATCTATGCGCGCCTGTCCTCGATCAAGGAAGAAGAAGGTGTGCCCCCGGCCGATGAAATGATCAAGCAACTGGTCGAAGGCCAGGAAGCCGTGACGCGCACGGCGCGGAGTATCTTCCCGCTGGTCGACAAGGTCAGCGACGAACCTACGGCGGACCTGCTTACCCAGCGCATGCAAGTGCACGAGAAGACTGCCTGGATGTTGCGCGTGTTGCTCGAAGGCAAGTAGTTCCATTGTTTATCGGGTGAGCGTGAACTGGCGCCTGGGTGTTCGCATGCCCGGGCGTTGTTATTTATAAAGGAAGTCTTTCTGTCGTTACGCTATTCCATGGGGCGTGCCGAGTAATCCTACGGCACGAGTGAGCGCGTCTTCTGGAAACGCCTGGTATTGCAGCGCTTTATTAGGGCATGTCCCTGGGCGAGCCGACTTGCCCGGGTTGATTTCCCTGATGGTCAAGGCGCGTGGTATTGGTATGTCTGCATGGATGAATCGCGAGGGGAGTGGGGGCGGGAAGCCTGGCAAAGGTGGCATCGATCCGTTCGAGGCGAACTTCAATATGGGGCTGGCGCAGCCGCTGTCTCGTTCGGTGCGCCTGAATGGCTTCGCCACCTGCCTGCGTCTTGAGGAAATCTACTGGCGGGTGCTGGAGCGCATCGCCCTGGCGAACCAGTGCTCGGTCAACGCCCTGTTGTCCTACGTGGACCGTGAGGTGCACCTGCGCCACGGCGGGGTGAAGAACTTCACCGGGCTGATCCGGGTGATCTGCGTGGTCTACCTGCTGGGATCACCGGTGTCACGCTAGTCGGTTGCCGGGCTGCACAGCACTCCTTAACCATATATAATCCCGCTCTTTACTGCCTGAAGCAGCCTGTGCTGTGGTTAACGAGACACGCCTATGCCCCTGTACGACTATCAATGTGCTTCCTGTGATCACCAGATGGAAGTCCTCCAGAAGATCAGCGCTGCGGCGTTGACCGATTGCCCGGCGTGTCAGCAGCCCGCGCTGAAGAAGATGATCTCTGCGCCAGGTTTCCGCCTGGGCGGCACGGGCTGGTACGAAACTGACTTCAAGACCGGGGCGAAAAAGAACCTTGCAGGCGGCGACAAGGCCGACTGAGTTGAATTGCACCGGCAGGGTCTTGCACTATTAGCCCTTTGTGGCGCCAAGGCCTCCACTGAACACACGAATGACGAGAAGCGAAACCACCATCATGATGCGCAGCCATTATTGCGGCCAACTGAACGAGAGCCTGGAAGGTCAGGAAATTACCCTTTGCGGATGGGTCCATCGTCGCCGCGACCACGGCGGGGTGATTTTCCTCGATATCCGTGACCGCGAAGGCATGGCCCAGGTCGTCTTCGACCCGGACCGCGCAGAAAGCTTCGCCGCCGCCGATCGCGTGCGCAGCGAGTATGTGGTGCAGATCACCGGCAAGGTGCGCCCGCGTCCTGCTGGCGCCGTCAACGCCAACATGGCCTCCGGTGCCATCGAAGTGCTGGGCTACGAGCTGACCGTGCTCAACGAAGCGGAAACCCCGCCGTTCCCGCTCAACGAATTCTCCGACGTCGGCGAGGAAACCCGCCTGCGCTACCGCTTCATCGACCTGCGCCGTCCGGAAATGGCCGAAAAGCTGCGCCTGCGTTCGCGGATCACTTCCAGCATCCGTCGCTACCTGGACGAGAACGGCTTCCTCGACGTCGAAACGCCGATCCTCACCCGTGCCACCCCGGAAGGCGCGCGCGACTACCTGGTGCCGAGCCGTACCCACGCCGGCAGCTTCTTCGCCCTGCCGCAATCGCCACAGCTGTTCAAGCAACTGCTGATGGTGGCCGGCTTCGACCGTTACTACCAGATCGCCAAGTGCTTCCGCGACGAAGACCTGCGCGCCGATCGCCAGCCGGAATTCACCCAGATCGACATTGAGACCAGCTTCCTCAATGAATCCGAGATCATGGGCCTGACCGAAAACATGATCCGCAAGCTGTTCAAGGAAGTCCTGGACCTGGAATTCGGCGAATTCCCGCACATGACTTTCGAAGAAGCCATGCGCCGCTACGGTTCCGACAAGCCTGACCTGCGTATCCCGCTGGAGCTGGTCGATGTCGCCGACCAGCTGAAAGACGTCGACTTCAAGGTCTTCGCAGGTCCTGCCAACGATCCGAAGTGCCGTGTCACCGCCCTGCGCCTGCCAGGCGGCGCCAGCATGCCGCGCAGCAAGATCGACGAGTACACCAAGTTCGTCGGCATCTACGGTGCCAAGGGCCTGGCCTACATCAAGGTCAACGAGCGCGCCAAGGGCGTCGAAGGCCTGCAGTCGCCGATCGTCAAGAACATTCCTGAGGCCAACCTCAACAACATCCTTGATCGCGTTGGTGCGGTCGACGGCGACATCGTGTTCTTCGGCGCCGACAAGTTCAAGGTCGTCAGCGAAGCCCTGGGTGCGCTGCGTATCCGTCTGGGCCACGACTTCGAACTGCTGACCTGCGAGTGGGCGCCGATGTGGGTTGTCGACTTCCCGATGTTCGAAGAGAACGACGACGGCAGCTTCACTGCACTGCACCACCCGTTCACCGCGCCAAAGTGCACCCCCGAAGAGCTGGAGGCCAACCCGGCCACCGCACTGTCGCGTGCCTACGACATGGTGCTGAACGGCACCGAACTGGGTGGCGGTTCGATCCGTATCCACCGCAAAGAGATGCAGCAAGCGGTATTCCGTCTGCTGGGTATCGAGGCGGCTGAACAGGAAGAGAAGTTCGGCTTCCTGCTCGACGCCCTGAAGTTCGGTGCACCGCCGCACGGTGGCCTGGCCTTCGGCCTGGACCGTCTGGTCATGCTGATGACCGGCGCCCAGTCGATTCGTGAAGTCATTGCCTTCCCGAAAACCCAGAGTGCTGCCTGTGTCATGACCCAGGCCCCGGGCCTAGTCGACGCCAAGGCCCTGCGCGAGTTGCACATCCGCCTGCGCGAACAGCCCAAGGCTGAGTAAGCGGACCCCGGGCGCATCCACATGGATGCGCCTTTGCGTTCAGCGATACGGATTTTAAGGCTTCTGCCCGGCCTGGTGCCCGGCAGGGGCGTGGCATTGTTTCAAAGGATTCGGAGTGCGTTATGGCAGGTCATTCCAAATGGGCAAACATCAAGCACCGCAAAGAGCGTCAGGATGCCAAGCGGGGCAAGATCTTCACCAAGTGGATTCGTGAGCTGACCGTCGCCGCCAAGCAGGGCGGTGGCGATCCAGCCTCCAACCCGCGTCTGCGCCTGGCCCTGGACAAGGCGCTGGGTGCCAACATGAGCCGCGACATCATCGATCGCGCCGTTGCCCGTGGTGCTGGCACCAACGAAGCCGACAACGTCGAAGAGCTCAGCTACGAAGGCTATGGCCCGGGTGGCGTGGCGATCATGGTCGAGGCCATGACCGACAACCGCAACCGTACCGCGGCGGCCGTGCGCCATGCCTTCAGCAAGTGCGGCGGCAACCTGGGTACCGATGGATCGGTGGCCTACCTGTTCGAGCGCAAGGGGCAGATCAGCTTTGCCGCCGGCATCGACGAAGACGCACTGATGGAAGCGGCGATGGAAGCCGACGCCGACGACGTGGTCAGTAATGATGACGGTTCGTTCGACGTTTTCACCTCCTTCTCCAGCTTCTACGCCGTGCGCAATGCGCTGGAAGAAGCGGGCTTCAAGGCGGCGGACGCGGAAATCGTCATGCAGCCGACCACCAGTGCCGAACTGGACCTGGATGGCGCGCAGAAGGTGCTCAAGCTGATCGACATGCTCGAGGACCTGGACGACGTGCAGAACGTCTACTCCAATGCCGAGATCGCTGACGAAATCATGGAGCAACTCGGTTAGGTCAATGCTGTCCACTTGGGTAGGAGCGAGCTTGCCTCGCGATGGGATGTCACTGGCAAGACAGTAATCGTGGGACAAGCCCGCTCCTACCGGTGCCTGGCCGGATCGACCTGCAGATGCATTGCACCTGCAGGCCGGTCCGGCTTCTGTTTTTAGTGCGGCGCGATCATGCGTCATTGAATGTACAGGCGTTATGACTCTGATTCTTGGCATCGACCCTGGCTCGCGCATCACCGGCTACGGCGTGGTGCGCCAGGGCGCGCGGGGCTGCGAGTATGTGGCCTCTGGCTGTATTCGAACCGGTAGCGGCGAGTTGCCCGAGCGCTTGCAGATCGTTTTTCGCGGCGTGAGTGAAATCATTTCGCAGTACGGGCCGGTGACCATGGGCATCGAGCGGGTCTTCATGGCGCGCAACGCCGACTCGGCGCTCAAGCTCGGCCAGGCCCGCGGGGCGGCTATCGTCGCGGCGGTGGAGAAGGGGCTGGAAATCGCCGAGTACAGTGCTACCCAGGTCAAGCAGGCAGTCGCCGGAACCGGCGGGGCCAACAAGGAGCAAGTGCAGATGATGGTCATGCACCTGCTCAAGCTGACCCAGAAGCCGCAGATCGACGCTTCCGACGCCCTGGCCATCGCCCTGTGCCATGCCCACACCCGCTCAAGCCTGGTGCCCCATGGCCTGGGCACGGCACGCCGGCGTAGCGGACGCTTGCGTCTCTGATAGCATCATGCGCTGAAACAAATTTTGACCGGGCAATGCCATCGGCCATTGCATTTGCTGTTAGGGTTGGCCGGTCGCTTGCCGGCGCCCATGAGGAAGGATTGCAACGTGATTGGACGTTTGCGCGGCACGCTGGCTGAAAAACAGCCGCCGCACCTGATTGTCGATGTCAACGGCCTGGGCTATGAGCTCGAAGTGCCGATGACCACCCTGTATCGCCTGCCCAAGGTCGGAGAGGCGGTGACCTTGCACACCCACCTGGTGGTGCGCGAGGATGCCCATCTGCTCTATGGCTTCCATGAGAAGCGCGAGCGCGAACTGTTCCGCGAGCTGATCCGGCTCAACGGCGTCGGCCCCAAGCTGGCCCTGGCGCTGATGTCGGGCCTGGATGCCGACGAACTGGTGCGTTGCGTGCAGGCCCAGGATGCCTCGGCACTGGTCAAGGTGCCGGGCGTCGGTAAAAAAACCGCCGAACGCCTGCTGGTCGAACTCAAGGACCGTTTCAAGGCCTGGGAAACCTCCCCGGCCATGTTCGCCCTGGTGTCCGATGGGCCGTTGCCGTTGGCCACGGTCTCCAGCGCCGAAGCCGATGCGGTCAGCGCGCTGGTCTCGCTGGGCTACAAGCCCCAGGAGGCCAGCAAGGCTGTGGCTGCAGTCGGGGTCAAGGGCCTGAGCAGCGAAGAGCTGATCCGTCGCAGCCTGAAGGGAATGATCTAAGTGATTGAAGCCGATCGACTGATAGCCGCCACCGGGCGCGACCGTGAAGAAGTCCAGGACCGGGCCATCCGTCCACTGCGCCTGGCCGAGTACATCGGCCAGCCCGTCGTGCGCGAGCAGATGGCGCTGTTCATCCAGGCTGCCCGCGGGCGCAGCGAGTCCCTCGACCACACCCTGATCTTCGGGCCGCCGGGGCTGGGCAAGACCACCCTGGCCAACATCATTGCCCAGGAAATGGGCGTGTCGATCAAGAGCACCTCCGGGCCGATCCTCGAACGTCCGGGTGATCTTGCGGCGCTGCTGACCAATCTCGAGCCGCATGATGTGCTGTTCATCGACGAAATCCACCGCTTGTCGCCGGTCGTCGAGGAAGTGCTGTACCCGGCCATGGAAGACTTCCAGCTCGACATCATGATCGGTGAAGGGCCGGCGGCGCGCTCGATCAAGCTCGACCTGCCGCCGTTCACCCTGGTGGGGGCGACCACCCGCGCCGGCATGCTGACCAATCCGCTGCGCGACCGTTTCGGTATCGT
Source organism: Pseudomonas sp. BJa5 (assembly GCF_030272875.2). Taxonomy (NCBI): domain Bacteria; kingdom Pseudomonadati; phylum Pseudomonadota; class Gammaproteobacteria; order Pseudomonadales; family Pseudomonadaceae; genus Pseudomonas; species Pseudomonas sp. BJa5. Next base: position 59,916 of record NZ_JALRNG020000012.1, on the reverse strand, counting down.
CCAGCGCCTGGAGTTCTACAACACCGACGACCTGGCCACCATCGTCAGCCGTTCCGGCGGCATTCTTGGCCTGCCGATCGAAGACGAAGGCGCCTTCGAGATCGCCCGGCGCGCCCGTGGCACCCCGCGTATCGCCAACCGTCTGCTGCGTCGGGTGCGCGACTTTGCCGAAGTGCGCGGCAAGGGGCAGATCACCAAGTCGATCGCCGACATGGCGCTGAACCTGCTGGACGTCGACGAGCGTGGCTTCGACCACCAGGACCGGCGCCTGCTGCTGGCCATGATCGAGAAGTTCGATGGCGGCCCGGTGGGCGTCGACAGCCTGGCGGCGGCCATCAGCGAGGAGCGTCACACCATCGAGGACGTGCTCGAGCCCTACCTGATCCAGCAGGGCTACATCATGCGCACGCCACGGGGCAGGGTGGTGACCCGCCACGCCTACCTGCACTTCGGCCTGAACATCCCCAATCGCCTCGGGGATGCGGCCGGCGGAGAAGGTTTTTCCGCACAGACCGATGAATGACAGATTTATTCGGCATTTTTGTGGTCCTATCGCCTGTCACGGAAGGACCACGCTGGCAAAACGACATAATCGATGAAAAACAGTTGCCGGGGCGGATTGGCAAGCTGAGGAGTAAGCACTAGAGTATGCGCGCGCAAAATGGGCTAGAGCCGTTCGCACACCGTTGTCGGGTCTATTACGAGGACACCGATGCCGGTGGCGTGGTGTATTACGTCAATTACCTGAAATTCATGGAGCGTGCCCGCACCGAGCGGTTACGCGCACTGGGCTTTGCCCAGTCGGCCCTGGCGCAGGAAAACCTGCTGTTCGTGGTCCACTCCAGCGAAGCGCGCTATCACGCGCCTGCGCGGTTGGACGACGAATTGCGGGTCACCGCGCAAGTGCTTGAATTGAACCGCGCCAGCCTGCGCTTCGTGCAGCAGGTGTGGCGCGAAAAAGATGCAACGCTGCTCTGTGAAGGGCAGTTCCTGGTGGCCTGTGTGCGCGCCGATACTTTCAAACCCCGGGCCATCCCCCAAGCGCTGCGCGCGGCCTTTGCCGAGGCGGGCGATCCGGGTACTCATTCAAATGCAGGAGATTAAGCGTGGAAGCTAACGTCGTCGACCATACCTCCATGTGGAGCCTGGTCAGCAATGCCAGCATCGTGGTACAGCTGGTGATGCTGACTCTGGTGGCCGCATCGGTAACGTCATGGATCATGATTTTCCAGCGCAGCACCATGCTGCGCGCCGGTCGTCGCGCCCTGGACAGCTTTGAAGAGCGTTTCTGGTCGGGTATCGACCTGTCCAAGCTGTACCGTCAGGCGGGCAGCAACCCGGATCCGGATTCGGGCGTCGAGCAGGTCTTCCGTGCCGGCTTCAAGGAGTTCTCCCGTCTGCGCCAGCAGCCAGGGGTCGACCCGGACGCGGTCATGGAAGGTGTTGGCCGGGCCATGCGCGTCGCCATCTCCCGCGAGGAAGAAAAGCTCGAACAGAGCCTGCCGTTCCTGGCCACCGTCGGTTCCACCAGCCCGTACATCGGTCTGTTCGGTACCGTATGGGGCATCATGAACTCCTTCCGTGGCCTGGCCAGCGCCCAGCAAGCCACCCTGGCCACCGTTGCCCCGGGTATCGCCGAAGCACTGATCGCTACCGCCATCGGCCTGTTCGCGGCCATTCCAGCGGTTATCGCCTACAACCGCTTCGCTGCCCGCAGTGAAGTGCTGATCGGCCGTTACTACACGTTCGCCGACGAGTTCCAGGCCATCCTGCACCGCAAAGTGCACACCAGCGAAGAGTGATCAGGTAAAAGCCCATGGCCCGAGTTCGCCACAAACGCAAGCCGGTCGCCGAGATGAACGTGGTGCCTTACATCGACGTGATGTTGGTACTGCTGGTCATCTTCATGGTGACCGCACCGATGCTCAACCAGGGCGTTAAAGTCGACCTGCCCAAGGTTTCCAGCGAAGCCTTGCCGCAGGACAACAACGTCCAGGTCCTGACCATTTCGATCAAGGCTGACAAGACCTACTACTGGAACCTTGGCAGCGAAGTCGACACCGACAAGCAGATGGACAAGGCCATGACCTTGCCGCAAATGACCGACGCCGTGACCAAGATCATCGCCGCCGGACGTGACCAGGGCAAACAGACCCAGGTCTTCATCCGTGGCGACAAGTCCGTCGACTATGGCGCGGTCATGGGTGCCATGGGCGGGTTGCAGAAGGCAGGTGTCGGTAACGTTGGCCTGATTACCGAGGCGCCCTGATGCAACAGCGAGAGCCATCCGCCTCGGAAAGCTATTTCTGGCCCAGTGTCTGGGCCATTGCGCTGCACGTCCTGGTGTTTGCCATGCTGTTCGTCAGCTTTGCCTTCACCCCGGAACTGCCGCCGTCCAAGCCTATTGTCCAGGCGACGCTGTACCAGCTGAAGTCCAAGAGTCAGGCCACCACCCAGACCAATCAGAAGATTGCGGGTGAAGCGAAGAAAACCGCTTCGCGCCAGACCGAAGTCGAGCAGATGGAGCAGAAGAAGGTCGAGCAGCAGGCCGTGAAGGCTGCGGAACAAAAGAAAGAAGAAGCCGCTCAAAAGGCGGAAGAGGCACGTGCCGAAGCCGAGGCCAAGAAAGCCGAGGAAGCCAAGAAGGCTGACGAAGCGAAGAAGACCGCCGAGGCCAAGAAAGCCGAAGAAGCGAAGAAGGCTGCCGAGAAGCAGCAGGCTGACATCGCCAAGAAGAAGGCCGAAGAGGAAGCCAAGAAAAAGGCTGAGGAAGAGGCCAAGAAGCTGGCGGCTGAAGAAGCCAAGAAGCAGGCAGCCGAGGACGCCAAGAAGAAGGCGGCCGAGGACGCGAAGAAAAAAGCGGTGGCTGAAGAGGCCAAGAAAAAGGCCGCCGAAGAGGCCAAGAAGAAAGCTGCAGCAGATGCGGCCAAGAAGAAGGCACAGGATGCAGCCCGCAAGGCGGCGGAAGACAAGAAAGCCCAGGCCCTGGCCGAGCTTCTGTCCGACACCACCGAACGGCAGCAGGCCCTGGCTGACGAGCAGGGTGACCAGGTGGCCGGCGACTTCGACGACCTGATCCGTGCACGTGCGGCCGAAGGCTGGGCACGTCCACCTTCTGCGCGCAAGAACATGACGGTGGTTCTGCAGATCGGCATGCTGCCCGATGGCACCATTACCTCGGTGAGCGTAGCCCGCTCCAGTGGTGACGGTCCGTTCGACAGCTCGGCAGTTGCCGCGGTCAAGAACATTGGTCGTTTAACCGAAATGCAGGGCTTGAAACCGAGCGAATTCAATCCCTATCGTTCATTCAAGATGACATTCACACCTGAGGATCTAGCCTTGTGATTAAACTTCTTCGAGGACTGCTGGTCGCGCTCTGCTGTGTAGCAGGCATGGCCGTGGCAGAAGAAAAGAACATCCTGGTCACCAGCGGCAGTGACCGAGCCACCCCGATCGCGGTCGTGCCCTTCGGCCTGCAGGGCGGTAGCGTGCTGCCAGAAGACATGGCTGACATCATCGGCAATGACCTGCGCAACTCCGGTTATTACTCGCCGATCCCGCGGCAGAACATGATCAGCCAGCCGAGCCAGGCCAGCGAAGTGATCTTCCGTGACTGGAAAGCCCTGGGCGCCCAGTACGTCATGGTCGGCAGCATCGTGCCTGCCGGCGGCCGCCTGCAGGTGCAGTACGCACTGTTCAACGTCGCCACCGAGCAGCAAGTGCTGACCGGCAGCGTCTCGGGCAGCGTCGACCAGCTGCGTGACATGTCGCACTACATCGCCGACCAGTCGTTCGAGAAGCTCACCGGCATCAAGGGTGCATTCTCCACCCGCATGCTGTACGTGACCGCAGAGCGTTTCGGGGTCAACAACACCCGTTACACCCTACAGCGTTCGGACTACGACGGTGCCCGCGCCGTGACCCTGCTGCAGTCCCGCGAGCCGATCCTGTCGCCACGCTTCGCCCCGGATGGCAAGCGCATTGCCTATGTGTCGTTCGAGCAGAAGCGTCCGCGCATCTTCGTCCAGCACATCGACACCGGCCGTCGCGAGCAGATCACCAACTTCGAAGGCCTCAACGGTGCACCAGCCTGGTCGCCGGATGGTTCGCGCCTGGCATTCGTGCTGTCCAAGGACGGCAACCCGGACATCTACGTGATGAACATGGGCTCGCGTCAGCTGTCGCGCGTGACTGCAGGTCCTGGCATCAATACCGAACCGTTCTGGGGTAAAGATGGTTCGACCATTTATTTCACTTCCGACCGCGGTGGCAAACCACAGATCTATAAAACCAGTGTTTCTGGTGGTGGTGCCGAGCGTGTAACTTTCGTTGGTAACTACAATGCCAACCCTAAATTGTCGGCGGATGAAAAGACCCTGGTGATGATTCATCGCCAACAAGGTTTCACCAACTTCAAAGTGGCTGCTCAAGATTTGCAACGCGGCAGTGTAAAGATTCTCTCGGAAACCAGTCTTGATGAGTCTCCCACTGTTGCGCCAAACGGCACCATGCTAATCTACGCCACCCGCCAGCAGGGCCGGGGAGTCTTGATGCTCGTGTCCCTAAACGGACGCGTGAGGCTCCCGCTTCCTACCGCTCAAGGCGAAGTCAGAGAACCGTCCTGGTCCCCTTACCTGAACTGACGCGGCGCTTTACGTTTTACTTAACACACTGGGGTTCATTAGGAGTTTCACGATGGAAATGCTGAAGTTTGGTAAGTTTGCTGCGCTGGCCCTGGCCTTGGCCGTGGCTGTAGGTTGCTCTTCGAAAGGCGGTGACGACGCAGGTCAAGGCGCTGTCGACCCGAACGCTGGTTACGGTGCCAACACTGGCGCTGTTGACGGCAGCCTGAGCGAAGAAGCAGCTCTGCGCGCAATCACCACCTTCTACTTCGAATACGACAGCTCGGACCTGAAGCCAGAAGCCATGCGCGCTCTGGACGTTCACGCCAAGGACCTGAAAGGCAACGGCGCTCGCGTCGTCCTGGAAGGCAACACCGACGAGCGTGGTACTCGCGAATACAACATGGCTCTGGGCGAGCGTCGTGCGAAAGCCGTTCAGCGCTACCTGGTCCTGCAAGGCGTTTCTCCTGCCCAGCTGGAACTGGTTTCCTACGGCGAAGAGCGTCCAGTTGCTACCGGCAACGACGAGCAGTCCTGGGCTCAGAACCGTCGCGTCGAACTGCGTAAGTAATTCGATATGCGAATTTGCCGTCGTGCTGTAACCGTCCTGGCGCTCAGCCTGCCCCTGGTGGCATTGGCTGAGGTTCCTGTTGTTGATGACAACGCTGGCTATAGCGGCGCAAGCAGCTATCCGCCATCGGGTTATGGTACGAACGGCGCCTATGCCGGGGGAGGGGTTACGGCCCCTGCCTCGGCACAGGGTCAGCTGTTCCTGCAACTGCAGCAGATGCAGGAGCAGATTGCGCGTCAACAAGGCATCATCGAAGAGCTGCAGAATGATGTCGCCCGCATGAAACAGGAAAGCCTGGAGCGATACCAGGACCTGGATCGGCGTATTGGAAGCGGTGTTGCACCTGCCGCCACTCCTACCAATTCTCCTGCCGGTGGCGAAGCCGCCGGTGCCGCTGCAGGCGCGGCTGCCGGTGCTGCCGCCGGCCAAGCTGCCGCCAGCAGCGAACCTGGCGATCCGGCCAAAGAAAAGCTCTACTACGATGCAGCTTTCGACCTGATCAAAGCCAAGGATTTCGACAAGGCCAGCCAGGCGTTCAACGCCTTCCTGCGTAAGTATCCCAATAGCCAGTACGCCGGCAACGCCCAGTATTGGCTGGGTGAAGTGAACCTGGCCAAAGGCGACCTGCAAGCTGCAGGGCAAGCCTTCGCCAAGGTCAGCCAGCTGTATCCCAAGCACAACAAGGTGCCGGATTCGCTGTACAAGCTGGCCGATGTGGAGCGCCGCCTGGGGCATACCGACCGGGTCAAGGGCATCCTGCAACAAGTGGTCACCCAGTACCCTGGTACCTCGGCCGCCCAGCTGGCCCAGCGTGACCTGCAGAAGCTCTGATCCCGCCGTTTGAAAGAAACCCGCGCTTGTCGCGGGTTTTTTCGTTAGAATCACTGCCCTTTTTATTGATACACGCTGTATCGAACTACGCGATGCCGGGTTCGCTACAGTGCCTGACGGAGGCGGACAGCCTGTTTAGCTGTTACGCCCGTGGCGACTATGCAAGACACATTACGTATTACCGAAGTTTTTTACTCGTTGCAGGGTGAAACGCGTACCGCTGGGCTGCCCACGGTATTTGTCCGTCTCACCGGCTGCCCGCTGCGCTGCCAGTATTGCGACAGCGAATACGCCTTCAGCGGCGGCAGCATCCGCACCCTGGATTCCATCCTCGAGCAGGTCGCCGGCTTCAAGCCGCGCTATGTCTGCGTGACCGGGGGTGAGCCGCTGGCCCAACCCAATGCCATCCCGTTGCTCGAGCAGCTGTGCGATGCCGGCTACGAGGTCTCGCTGGAGACCAGTGGCGCCCTGGACATTTCCAGGGTGGATGCCCGGGTCAGCCGCGTCGTCGACCTGAAGACGCCAGGCTCCGAGGAAGCGCACCGTAACCGTTACGAGAACATCGAGCTGCTGACCCCGAACGATCAGGTCAAATTCGTCATCTGTTCTCGCCAGGACTATGACTGGGCGGTGTCCAAACTCATTCAGTACGGTCTGGAAAAGCGCGCAGGCGAAGTGTTGTTCTCGCCAAGCCACCATCAGGTGAGCGCCACCGACCTGGCCGACTGGATTGTCGCCGATAATTTGCCCGTTCGTTTCCAGATGCAGCTGCACAAGCTGTTGTGGAACGACGAACCGGGGCGCTGACAGGAGTGAATGCAATGACTGAGAAACGTGCGGTAATCCTGCTTTCCGGTGGCCTGGACTCGGCCACGGTGGTCGCCATGGCCAAGGCCGAGGGCTATAGCTGCTACACCATGAGTTTCGACTACGGCCAGCGCCATCGCGCCGAGCTCAATGCCGCTGCGCGGGTCGCCCGCGACCTGGGCGTGGTCGAGCACAAGGTCATCGGCCTGAACCTGGACGGCATCGGTGGCTCGGCCCTGACCGACAGCAGCATCGATGTACCTGAAGGGCCGACTGAAGGCATACCGGTTACCTACGTGCCAGCACGCAACACGGTGTTCCTGTCCCTGGCCCTGGGCTGGGCCGAAGTACTGGGCGCGCGGGACATCTTCATCGGTGTGAATGCCGTGGACTATTCCGGCTACCCCGACTGCCGTCCGGAGTTCGTCGAGGCCTTCGAGCGCATGGCCAACCTTGCCACCAAGGCCGGTGTCGAAGGCCAGGGCTTCCGTATCCAGGCGCCGCTGCAGAACCTGAGCAAGGCCCAGATCGTCCAGGCGGGCGTGGCCCGTGGCGTGGACTACAGCCTGACCGTTTCCTGCTACCAGGCCGACGATGATGGCCGTGCCTGCGGTAAATGCGACAGCTGCCGCCTGCGCGCCGAAGGTTTCAAAGCGGCCGGTGTCGAGGACCCGACTCGATATTTTTAATTTTTTTTGCGATGGGGTGTTGATTTCCTCTTAGAAATCAGTATTATACGCCTCATCCAACGGGTCGTTAGCTCAGTTGGTAGAGCAGTTGGCTTTTAACCAATTGGTCGTAGGTTCGAATCCTACACGACCCACCATATGCAGTAAGAAGAAGCCCGCGTCCTGAGAAGGACGCGGGCTTTTTCGTTTGCGCCTGTAGCCGCTGCCGAGGAACGAGGCTGCGATCGACTGCGCAGCAGTCGCACTCCGGTCACTTCGTTGTACTTGAGGTAAGGAGGTGGCCGGGTTTGCGGCCGTTTCACGGCCGATCGCAGCCTGGCGGCAGCTCCTACAGGGGGCCTGCAGGAGCTGCGGTGATGTTGACTTAGAACGCGTAGGTGGCCGACAGGATCGCCGAACGCGCATCGCCATACTCGATGGCCGACGAACGAGCATCGGTACCGTTCTGCTGACGCACACGCTCGACATAGTCCTTGTCGAACAGGTTGTTGACGTTCAACTGCAGGTCCAGGTGCTCGTTGACCTGGTAGGCGACCATGGCGTTATGCACCCAGTACTCATCCAGTTTGGCGGTGGTGCTGGAGGTCACGTTGCGCTCGCTGACGTAGCGTGCACCGTAACCGAGGGTCCAGCCCGCCGGCAGCTCGTAGGTGGTCCAGAGGTTGAGCGAGCGCGGCGGGGTGTTGCCCAGCGCCTGGCCTTCACGGGCGATGCCGGTAGCCGTGTCGGCGGCCTTGAGGGTTTCGCTATCGAGGAAGGTGTAGTTGGCGAACACGTCCCACTGATCGGTGATGTGACCGGTCACACCCACTTCCACACCTTGCACGCGTTGCTTGCCGGCCAGCTGGGTGGAGCCGTCGGCCATGGTTTCGCGGGCGTTGGTCTTCTCGACGCGGAACAGCGCGGCATCCAGCTCCAGGCGCTTGTCCAGCAGTTCCCACTTGGTGCCCAGTTCCCAGGTCTCGTTCTTCTCCGGGGACAGGTCTTCGGTGGCTGCGGTCAGGCCGCCGCCGCTGGAGGCCAGGCTTTCAGCCGACGGGTTGAACGAGTTGCCCCAGGCCAGGTAGATGCGCCCGTTGTCGGTCGGTTTGTAGACCAGGCCGGCGCGGCCGCTGAGCTTCTCGTCGGTGGACTCGAAGTCGGAGGTCTTCACGTGGTCGGCGGAGTAGCCCTTGGCTTCGCCTTTGAACTTGTCGTAACGCAGCCCCAGGTTCAGGTCCCACTGCTCGTGCAGGGCGATGGTATCGAACAGATACAGCGCCTGGTCGGTCAGTTCGGTGTCGGTATAGCTGGTGGTGGACTTGTTGGCCGGGCCCGACCAGTGGCCTGGCGGGTTGCTCAGGTCGTAGCCGTTGCTCGGGTACAGGGCGTTGCTCAAGCCGTAACCGTAGGTCTTCAGGTCCATGGTCTCGCGCGAGACTTCCATGCCGGCGATCAGGTCATGGCGCATGCCCAGTACATTGAAGTTGCTGATCAAGTTGGTCTGGTTGATCCACATTTCGGTGGTGGCGTCGCGGCCATAGCCTTGCGGACCGGCAGGGCGGTAGCGACCCGCAGGGACACCGGTGGTGTTGACATGGGAGGCCGAGACCACGGTGTCGCGGGCAATGTGGCTGTAGCGCGTGAGGTTCTGCAGGCGCAGGTTGTCGTTGAAGTCGTGTTCGAAGTTGGCAGTGAACGCGCTCTGCTCGATTTCCTCCTTGTCGAGGTTCTTCCAGCCGAAGTAGTCCTCGCGGCTGACGCCACCGAGTTTCTTGCCGTCCAGGGCCGGTACGCCGTAGTCGGGCAGGTTGTCGTCGACCTGGTGGAAGGCGCTCAGGGTCAGGCGCGTGGCGTCGTTCAGGCCCAGGCGCAGGGACGGGGCGACACCCCAGCGTTCGCGGTCGATTTCGTCGCGGCCGGGCACATCGTTCTGATGACCCATGAGGTTGATCCGGAACGCGCTGTCGTCACCCACGCCTTCCAGTGGCTGGTTGCTGTCCAGGGTCATGCGGTAGTAGTTGTCGGTGCCCACGCTGCCACCCAGGCGGGTGAAGGCCCGGTCCTGCGGCTGCTTGCTGATGATGTTGATGCTGCCGCCGGTGGTGCCGGCACCGCCGAACACCGAGTTGGGGCCCTTGATGACTTCGACCTGTTCGATGTTGAAGGTGTCGGTACGGCTGGTCTGGGCGCTGTCGCGCAGGCCGTCGATCTGGATGTTGCTGTTGGCCGAGAAGCCGCGAATGTTGATGCTGTCACCGGAGCCGCCGCCACCTTCACCGGCGTTGAAGGTAATCCCGGACACGTTGGACAGTACCTGGCGCAGGCTCAGTGCCTGCTGCTCCTGGATGATCTGGGCAGGGACCACGGTAATGGTCTGCGGGGTATCCAGCAGCGGCGTGGCGATCTTGCCGGAAGCCGAGCGTTCAGTCTTGTAGGTGCTTTCGGGCTTGGCGTCGACGTTGATGTTGTCCAGTTGCAGGGGCTTCTGGCCGGTTTGTTCGGCGAGCGCCAGGCTTGTGGAGGACGCAACGGCAAGGCCAAGGGCGGACAGCATCAGCGGGCGGGAGGAGCGGATAGGGACGAGCGGGGTTGTCATGTGGAGGGCGACCTGATGAGACCAGATTTCGGTTGTTATTGAGAAGCGCTAGCAATAATACGCCTGCTCATCAGCAACTGAGAATTGTTTGCAGGTGTTACAAATGTCAGTAAATGTTGCAAATCATTCGCAAGGGGAGAGACGTGCAGTGTTCGCCTGCCTGGGCAGCCACGGAGTGATTTATAGTAGCGGCCTCGTCAATGGCGTCCCCGGGCAAAGGAAGTGGTGTGTTTTTCAGGTTTATTGTGATCGCCGTTTTGCTGGCGATATCCGCGTGCAGTTCCCATCCACCCAGCCCTGGCACTTCAGCCAACAAGGTCGCCAGTGGCACCTACAAGGTAAAGCGTGGCGATACCCTGTACTCGATCGCCACGCGCCACGGTTGGGAGTTCAAGGAGCTGGCGCGCTACAACCGCATCAGTCCGCCCTATGCGGTGAATGTGGGGCAGACCATCCGCTTCGGCGCAGGCACAGGCTCCGCACCGGCCAGAACCGCTACCACGGCCGCCAGCAAGCCTGTGTCCAGCACCAAGATGACCTTGCGCGGCTGGGATTGGCCGTTGAAAGGGGGGACGGTAATCGGTCGTTATTCGGCAGCCGACAAACTCAGCAAGGGCATTCGCATTGCCGCCACCCAGGGGCAGCCGGTCTATGCCAGCCTGGGCGGCAAGGTGGCGTTCGCGACCAATATCCGTGGCTACGGCAACCTGATCATTCTTCAGCACGGCACGTCGCACGCCAGTGTCTATGGCCACAACAGCAAGTTGCTGGTCAAGGAAGGGCAGACCGTCAGCAAGGGCCAGAAGATCGCCGAGGCGGGCGACCTGGATGCCGACCGCGTGCAGCTGTATTTCGAGATCCGCCAGAACGGCAAGCCGGTCGATCCGCTGAGCGTGCTGCCGGCGGCAGGTTGAGTCACTTGGTCGCGGGCGTCAGCGCTGGCTGTTTCCATTGCCCGCTGGCGACCTGGGGGCCGGGCATGTACAGGCGCAGGACGCCGTAGAAGCGCCCTTCAGGCGCCGGCAGCCAGTTGCTCTGCAGATCTTTGCCCGGGGCGTCGTGTTGCAGGTGGAGGGTCAGACCTCCGTCGGCGTCCTTCTTCAGTTGATCGAGCATCCGGGAGGTGATCTGGTAGCGCTCCAGGGAGTTGTCCACCAGCTGCTGGCTGGCGCCGTCATACAGCGTCAGTGACCAGAAGGCCCTGGCCGGGGGCAGCTGGCCCTTGGCGAAGTGCAGGGTGTAGGTGTGCTTGCCGGCATCGAGCGGCTGGCCAGTGGCATCGGTGAGGTAAGCCATTTCGGCAGCCTCCTCGACGGAGTTGCCGAACAGGCCCAGCCTGGCCCCGGCATAGCGGTACAGGTAATTGCCGTTCAGGCGATCCGGGCTGCCATACAGGTCGGCGCGGCTGACCTGGTGGGTGGCGATGTCGATGTTCCTGAGCTCGGTAAAGGCGGCTTCACCGTCTTCTATGCCTGCCTGCAAGGCCCGTCGCTGGCTGTTATCCAGGCTGATTTCTTCAAAGGGTTTGTCGGTGTCGATGCCGATCTTCCTGAAGCGCTGCAACAGTTCGCTTTCACTGTCCAGCGGCGGGGCGAAGGCCATCATGAAATTCAGGTAGCGAAACAGCGCCGGGCTGCCGCTGACGTTGCCCTCGGGCCTGATCCAGGCCACCGCCGGCAGGACGGGGGGCGGCGATTGCTCAAGAAAGCTGCTCAGTGGCTCGACGCCGTAGCCCTGTTGAATCTGCTCGACGTTGTGCAGGTCGGCTGCGTCGAACAGCTGGGTGCTGTAGCGCCCGTAGACGATCTGGCTCTGGCTGTGGATGACCTTGTCGACACCGTCCGGCACCGGGCCTTGCCAGTCAGGTCCGGCAATCATGTAGTGGCCACCCTGGTTACCGCTGCTGCGCGTGCCCAGGTAGGCGAAGTTCTGGCTGTAGAGGTCGATCAGTTGTACCGCGTAGTAGCGGTCGGGCGCGATGGCCGGCAGGGTCAGCACCAGCGGTTCGCTGCGCAGGTCCATCCACAGGTACGAGTCGGCCATGTCCGGGTTGGGTGTGGCGACGCCGGTGTCTTTCGGGGTGAAGACCCTGGCGCTGTTGCCGATCTGGTTGAACGGCGCCTTGAAGCCCGGGCTGCCACGGTCCACGGCCTGGGTGAAGAGCACCTTGTAGGTCTCCACCACCGGATAGCCATAGAGGTAGGCCTCCGTGGCGATCTGCCTGGCCTCGTCGAGACTGGCGTTGAATTCGGCCCGGGCGCCGCCGGCACACAGCGCCAGCAGCAAGGCAGACAGCACAGTGACCGGATGGCTCATGACCTGCTCGCATTCGCGCTACTGGTATTTGATGACGATGCCCTTGAGCTTGCGCCCGTCGATGGCGTGTACATCGCGGCTCCACAGGGGACCGCTGACATAGGCAGAAACCGGGGCGATGCCGTCGTAGACCACCACCACCGCATCACCGCCGATAGTGGCGGCTTCGGTGCGCAGTTTTTGTTCGACGTCGCTGATCGGCGGTGCCGGATCGATGCTGGCATCGACGACGATTTCGCCCAGGCGGGTGTGGGGGCGTAGGGGCTCGCGGCGCAAAACCTCGACATTGGCGGCATTGGTAGGCGCGGCGTGGGGCACGCCGACATACTCGGTGGTGCGCGCGTCGATGCTGGTGCATCCGGCCAGCGCCAGCAGCAGTGCCGCCGATAGCACGAGCTTGTACGTTGTCGCCATCGTTCGATCTCCCTGAAGCCCGTTGCACAGTGCAACCCGGACATAACTGACAGTAGCTGCAATTGCCGTGCTGGCAAGCGGGCCCGGGGGAGGCGAAGGACGCCAGGATCAGCCCAGCGCCTCGCGCAGCCGGTACCACAGCATCCCCAGTGCCAGCAGCGGCGAGCGCAGGGCCTTGCCGCCGGGGAAGGTCATGTGCGGCACGGCGCTGAACACGTCCATGCCCTGGCTGTGCCCGGCATCGATCGCCTCGGCCAGCAGGCGGGCGGTCCAGTGGGTGACATTCAGGCCATGGCCGGAATAACCCTGGGCGTAGAACACGTTGGGGTGCTGGGACAGGCGCCCGACCTGGGGAAAGCGATTGGCGGTGATGCCGATCTTGCCGCCCCACTGGAACTCGATGCGGGTGTCGGCCAGTTGCGGGAACACCTTGAGCATCTTCGGTCGCATGTAGGTGGCGATATCCAGCGGATCACGCCCGGAGTAGTGACAGGCGCCGCCGAACAGCAGGCGCCGGTCGGCACTGAGCCGGTAGTAGTCCAGGCCGACCTTCTGGTCGCACAGGGCCAGGTTCTGCGGGATCAGCGCCTTGGCCTGGGCTGGCGACAGTGGTTCGGTGGCGATGATGTAGCTGCCGGCCGGCAGCACCTTGCCGCTCAGGCGCGGCTCCAGCTCGTCCAGGTGGGCGTTGCAGGCCAGCACCAGGCTGCCGGCGCGGACGCTGCCATGGGGGGTGCGCACCTGCACGCTGGTGCCGTGAGTGATCTCCAGCACCGGGCTGTGTTCGAACAGGCGCACGCCCAGGGACGCAGCGACGCGGGCTTCGCCCAGCACCAGGTTGAGCGGGTGCAGGTGGCCCGAGCCGCGATCGATCAGGCCGCCGGCATAGGCCGTGGACGCGACCACCTGGTGCATGTCGGCGGGGCTCACCAGTCGTGTTTCATGGCGATAGCCCAGTTCGGCCAGGCTCTCCTGCTCGGCGCGAAAGGCGGCGAACTGGGCCGGGGTGTTGGCCAGTTCGCAGAAGCCCCAGCGCAGGTCGCAGTCGATGGCGTGCTCGCGGACACGTTCGGCCACCACCTCGACCGACTCGATACCGGCCCGTTGCAGGTATTTGACCCCGTCCTGGCCGACATAGCGGGCAAAGCCCTCGACCTCGTGGCCAATGCCGCGGATCAACTGGCCGCCATTGCGACCGCTGGCGCCCCAGCCGATGCGCCGCGCTTCGAGGAGGATCACCGACAGCCCGCGCTGGGCCAGTTCGATGGCGGTGTTGACGCCGGTGAAGCCGCCGCCGACCACGCAGACATCGGCCGTCAGCTCGCCGGTCAGGGCTGGATGTTCGGGCATCGGTCCGGCCGATGCCCGGTAGTAGGAACTGGCGTGTTGTGCCGCAGGATTCATGATGGCTTCCCGGTTCATTTGTTCGACTTCACTTTGCTCCAGGAGCGGGTCATCACGCGCATGATCGCCGGCGTCGGGGTGTTGGAGACATACAGCTTGTCCAGCACCGCCTGGGGCGGATAGACCTCGGGGTTGTCGACCAGCTCGGCATCCATGTACTGCTTGGCCGCCGGGTTGGCGTTGGCATAGCCGACGGTGGCACTGACCTTGGCGATCACTTTCGGATCGAGCAGGTAGTTGATGAAGGCGTAGGCCTGTTGCGGATTGCTGGCATCGGCCGGGATCGCCAGCAGGTCGAACCACAGGTTGCTGCCTTCCTTGGGAATGGAATAGGCGACGTTGACGCCGTTGTTGGCCTCCTTGGCCCGGTTGGCCGCCTGGAACACGTCGCCGGAGTAGCCGAAGGCCACGCAGATATCGCCGTTGGCCAGGTCCGAGACGTATTTGGAGGAGTGGAAGTAGGTGATGTAGGGGCGCAAGGTCAACAGCTTGGCCTCGGCCTTCTTGTAGTCCTCGGGGTTGCTGCTGCGCGGGTCCATGCCCATGTAGTTGAGCACCGCCGGGAACAGCTCGTCGGGCGAGTCCATGAAGGACACACCACACTGGCTGAGCTTCTTCAGGTTCTCCGGTTCGAACATCACCGCCCAGGAGTCGATGCGGTCGATGCCCAGCACCTGCTTGACCTTGTCGACGTTGTAGCCGATGCCGTTGGTGCCCCACAGGTAGGGCACCGAGTGCTGGTTGCCGGCATCGTTCTCTTCCAGGGCCTTGAGCAGCAGCGGGTCGAGGTTCTTCCAGTTCGGCAACTGCGCGCGGTCGAGCTTGAGGAAGGCCCCGGCATCAACCTGGCGGGCGAGGAAGTGGTTGGAAGGCACGACCACGTCGTAGCCGGTGCGACCGGCCAGCAACTTGCCTTCCAGGGTTTCGTTGGAGTCGAACACGTCATAGATGACCTTGATACCGGTGCTGCCCTGGAAGTCCGCCAGGGTGGTGTCACCGATGTAGTCGGTCCAGTTGTACACGCTGACACTGGGCTGGGCCTGGGCCGCGGCGCTGACCAGCAGCGCCAGGGTTGCACTTGCAACTGTTTTCAATGAACGCATATCGACACCTCTTGGAATTGTTTTATCGATGTTTACTGCGCGGCAGGGCTCAGACGCTGAGCAGCAGGAACTCACGCTCCCAGGAACTGATCACCCGCTTGAAGTTCTCGTGTTCGGCGCGCTTGACCGCCACATAGCCACGGACGAACTTGCTGCCCAGGTGCTGTTCGATGCTCGGGCAGTCTTCCATGTGTGCCAGGGCGTCTTCGATGGTGATCGGCAGGCGCAGGTTGCGTCGTTCGTAGGCACGGCCCTGGACCGGGGCGCTGGGATTGATCTTCTCGACCATGCCCAGGTAGCCGCACAGCAGGCTGGCGGCGATGGCCAGGTAGGGGTTGGCATCGGCCCCCGGCAGGCGGTTTTCCACGCGCATGGCATCGGGGCTGGAGGTCGGCACGCGCAGGCCCACGGTGCGGTTCTCTTCGCCCCACTCGACGTTCACCGGTGCCGAGGTGTCCGGCAGGAAGCGGCGGAACGAGTTGACGTTGGGGGCGAACATCGGCAGCACCTTGGGGATGTACTTCTGCAGGCCACCGATGTGCTGCAGGAACAGCTCGCTCATCTGCCCGTTGTCGTCGACGAAAATCGGCTTGCCGGTGGCGATGTCGACCACGCTCTGGTGCAGGTGCATGGCGCTGCCCGGCTCGTCGGCCACAGGCTTGGCCATGAAGGTGGCGGTGACGTTGTGCTTGAGCGCGGCTTCGCGCAGGGTGCGCTTGAACACGGTGATCTGGTCGGCCAGGTCCAGGGCATCGCCATGACGGAAGTTGATCTCCATCTGCGCCGGGCCGTCTTCGTGGATCAGGGTGTCGAGGTCCAGGCCCTGGGCTTCGCACCAGTCGTAGACGTCTTCGAACAGCGGATCGAATTCGTTGGCGGCATCGATGGAGAACGACTGCCGTCCGCTTTCAGCGCGACCGGAGCGGCCCAGTGGCGCTTGCAGGGGCAGGTCGGGGTCTTCGCAGCGCTGGGTCAGGTAGAACTCCATTTCCGGGGCGACGATCGGCTGCCAGCCCTTGTCGGCGTACAGCTTGAGAACCTTTTTCAGGACGTTGCGTGGCGACAACTCGATCGGGTTGCCGTACTTGTCGAAGGTGTCGTGGATGACGATGGCGGTGGGTTCCAGGGCCCAGGGCACCATGTACACCGCGGCCGAGTCCGGGCGGCAGACCATGTCGATGTCGGCCGGGTCGAGCAGGTCGTAGTAGATGTCGTCGTCGACAAAATCCCCGGTTACCGTTTGCAACAACACACTTTCCGGCAGGCGCATGCCTCGCTCATGCAGGAACTTGTTGGTGGGTGCGATCTTGCCGCGGGCGATTCCGGTCAGGTCACTGACCACGCACTCGACTTCGGTAATCTTGTGTTCTTTCAGCCACGCAGAAAGCTGATCGAAAGGGGCATTCATAAAGACCTCGTTATTGGTTTTATTCCGCGCCAGGACCGGCCTCCCAGGCCGGTGTGCCGCCTGGACGACTTCCCCTGCAGCGCGTTGAGGGCTATCTTGGGCGACACTTGCGTCTCCATCTATCCACTTTCGCCAGGATAAAGCGCACCAAAAGAGTGCGTAATGAGCAGCTCATGACAGCGCCCACTCCGTTCCAGGTCCAGGCTTTCAGCACTGCCGATGTCGGCGAACAGGTGCGTGCCACGCCCAGCTGGACCCAGCACTACCAGCAGATGTCACCCGGGCATTTCGCCGGCCAGGTCCGTTGCCTGGACCTGCAGGGTGTCGAGGTGTACGAAGAGTGCATGAACACCCGGGTCGAGCAGAACTTCAGTGCGCCGCCCGGTGCCCTGGCGTTCTGTTTCGACCGCACCGACAACAGCCTGTACCTGCTCAACGGCGAGAGCCGCAATATCTGGATCACCCCGGAGAACTACCAGGAAGTGGCAGTGGTGTTCGGTCCGGAGTTCGTCCGCCGTCACCGCCTGGACATCGCCCGCCTCGAAGGCCTGTTCATGGCGCCGCTCAACTCGATGCAGAACGCGCTGTTCGGCCGCTGGCTGAGCGGCACCCTGACGCGCCTGGGGCAGGCGATCGATACGCCGAGCCGTGACGCCCTGGCCGAACAACTGCTCGAAGACTGCCTGTTCATCCTCGACAACGCCTGCGTGCGCCTGGACCGCGGCGCCCTGGGCAAGCGGGCCGAAGAGCGCACGATCATGCGCAGGGTCGGCGAGTGGGCCGCCGACTGCCCCGAAGACACTCTCAACCTGCTGGAACTGGCCGAGGTGGCCGGGGTGTCCTTGCGCCAGTTGCAGCAGGCGTTCAAGGCCTTTACCGGCATGACTCCGGCGCACTGGCTGCGCCTGCGCCGGCTCAACAGTGCGCGTCGCGAGCTGCAAGGCAGCCGGGGCAGTACCGTGGCCGAAGTGGCCATGCACTGGTCGTTCTGGCACTTGGGGCGGTTCTCCAGCAGCTACCAGCAACTGTTCAAGGAGTTGCCCAGCGAGACCCTCAAACGCGCGCAGCGGCGCAGCTGAGCGAGCAAAAGCCGTCTATCTGACCCTGTCGGCGACAGGGGCTGCGGTGGTATGTTCTGTCCAATAAATGAAGTCGATATGTTGGAAAGACCATGCCAAGAGCCTCCCACCAAGACCTGCGTCGCGCGTTTCGTAAACTCCTTGCTTCTCCTGCCTGTTATCACACGGCTTCCGTGTTCGATCCAATGTCGGCGCGTATCGCCGCCGACCTGGGTTTCGAGGTGGGTATCCTGGGTGGTTCGGTCGCTTCCCTGCAGGTGCTGGCCGCACCTGATTTTGCCCTGATCACCCTGAGCGAGTTCGCTGAGCAGGCCACGCGCATCGGCAGGGTGGCGCAGTTGCCGGTGATCGCCGACGCCGACCACGGCTACGGCAACGCCCTGAATGTGATGCGCACGGTGACCGAGCTCGAACGCGCCGGGATCGCCGCGCTGACCATCGAGGACACCCTGCTGCCGGCGCAGTTCGGGCGCAAGTCCACGGACCTGGTGAGCATCGCCGAAGGCGTCGGCAAGATTCGTGCGGCGCTGGAGGCGCGGGTCGATCCGGAGCTGGCGATCATTGCCCGCACCAACGCCGCACTCATTCCGGTGGAAGAGGTGATTGCCCGCACGGTGGCCTACCAGAATGCCGGCGCCGACGCCCTGTGCATGGTCGGCATCCGCGACTTCGAACACCTTGAGCAGATCGCCGCGCACCTGAGCGTGCCGCTGATGCTGGTGACCTACGGCAACCCGCAGCTGCACGACGATGCGCGCCTGGCGCAACTGGGCGTGCGCATTGCCGTGGACGGTCACGGCGCCTACTTCGCGGCGATCAAGGCCACCTACGACTGCCTGCGCGAGCAGCGCCGGATCACCAGCAGTGCCTCGGACCTCAGCGCCACGGAACTGACCCATACCTACACCGTGCCGGGCGACTACATTGTCTGGGCCCGTGAGTTCATGGACGTCAACGAATAGGCCGTGGGCCGCGCTGCAACAACCCCAACCAATGGACAAGCGGATCATTTCATGAAGAAAACAGTGGGTGTACTTTCAGGGTTGGTGGTGGCCGTGGCCGCCGTCAGTACGGCGGGTGCCTGGTACACCGGCAAGCAATTGCCCGAGGTACTCAAGCAGGCCATGTTGCAAGCCAACGCCCAGCTCCAGCAGTCGGCCGGGACGGGCGCCAGTGTGACCCTGGAGCTGGCGTCGCTGGAGTCGCATTTGTACTCGAGTACCGCGCATTACCGGGTCAAGGTCAAGG
Organism: Pseudomonas sp. BJa5; assembly: GCF_030272875.2. NCBI lineage: Bacteria > Pseudomonadati > Pseudomonadota > Gammaproteobacteria > Pseudomonadales > Pseudomonadaceae > Pseudomonas > Pseudomonas sp. BJa5. The sequence continues at coordinate 40,846 of NZ_JALRNG020000012.1, read as the reverse complement.
ACATGATGGTCGGCGACGAGCCACAGAGCTTCGAGCTGGCCTTTGTCGACCGCATCGAGCACGGCCCGTTGCCCTGGAGCCGGTTGAAGGCGTTGAAGCTCATGCCGGTGATGGCTGCCAGCAACTATGCCCTGGAAAAGGACGCGCTCACCAGCGAGTGGTTCGCCATCAGCGGCGGTGTGCCGCCGGTGTACGGCCAGAACAGCCTGGGCTACGACGGCTCGACCGACGGCACGCTGATCATCCCGCCGATGGAAGTGACCGAGGCGGGCTCGCACATCACGTTCTCGGGCCTCACGATCCAGGCCTCCGGCACCAAGGATGCCGAGCAGATCAAGTTCAGTGGCGGTTCGGCCAGCCTGGGCCTGGATCTGGTCGATGCCGACAGTGCGCCGCTGAAGCTTGAGTTCAAGGGGATCAATCTGCTCGGCGACATGAGCAAGACCGATTTCGGCTTCTATGTCGGCACCATGAACATGGGCCTGGACGAGGTCAGTGCGACCCTGGGCGAGCAGCAGAAGGTGCTGCTGATGAAGCATGTGGAGCAGAACAACGCGTACCGTGCCGACGGTAACAAGTTCTCCGGCACCATGGTCTACAAGGTCGGGGATATCAACTTCGACGGCAAGCCGGTGGGTGCCGGTGAAATGACCTGGAGCGTGAAGAACATCGACATCCCGGCGACCCAGGCGCTGGTCACCCTGTACCAGGGCTACCTGCCCGAGCTGGAACAAGCCTCGGCCCAGGGCGAGGGCATGCCGGCGCTGCCGATGAGCGAAGCCGAAACCGCGCAGATGCACGCCAACCTGCAGCAGGTGCTGGCCGGCAAGCCGCAGATTGCCCTGGACAACTTCTCGTTCAAGACGGCCAATGGCGAAAGCCGCTTCAGCCTCAGCGTCGACCTGGCCAAACCGGCTTCGCTGCAATTGCCGGCCGATGAGCTGTACCGGCAGATGGTGGCGCAGGTGCAGAGCAAGGTCTCGCTGTCCAAGCCCATGATCGGTGACCTGGCAGTCCTGCAGGCTCGCCTGGAAGGGCAGAGCGATGCCCAGGTGCTGGCCCAGCAAGCGTCCCAGGCCGGTGAGATGGTCGGCATGATGGCGCAGCAGAGCCAGATGGCCACGGTCAAGGGCAACGATATCCTCGCCAGCCTGCACTACGCCGACGGCATGGTGGAGTTCAACGGCCACAAGATGACCGTCGAACAGTTCGCCAGCCTGATCCAGGCGAATCTCGGGGCCATGCAGCCGAGCGAGGGTTGATGACGGTTCCCCGGGGCGGCAAGCCTGTCGCCCCGGGGGGAGTTACTAAAAAAACCTTTTGAATTCATCCGATTATCTGTAGCCTTCGGCATCCCATAAAAACCCGAGGCCGCAGAAGGTCTTTGGCTCTGCCCGCAACGCCGTTCAGCGCATTGCCCGCAGATCCGGTAACCGATTTGCCAGGGCTCGGTGATACACTCGACTTACGCGCTCAAGCGCCTGCAGGTCCAGCGATCATGACCCAGATTTCCGAACGCCTTTTGGTCCAAGCCCACCTCGATGCCAAGCAGCCCAAGCCGCTGACGCCTGAGCAAGAGGCCGACTACCGCACCGCCATCGCCGCCGAACTCAAGGCGCGCGACGCCGTGCTGGTTGCCCATTACTACTGTGACCCGGTGATCCAGGCCCTGGCCGAGGAAACCGGTGGCTGCGTGTCCGACTCGCTGGAAATGGCCCGCTTCGGCAAGAACCACCCGGCCAAGACCGTGGTGGTCGCTGGCGTGCGTTTCATGGGCGAAACCGCAAAGATCCTCACCCCGGAAAAGCGCGTGCTGATGCCGACCCTGGAAGCGACCTGCTCGCTGGACCTGGGTTGCCCGGTAGATGAGTTTTCCGCGTTCTGCGACAAACACCCGGAACGTACCGTGGTGGTCTATGCCAACACCTCGGCGGCGGTCAAGGCCCGTGCCGACTGGGTGGTGACCTCCAGCTGCGCCCTGGAAATCGTCGAAAGCCTGATGGACAACGGCGAAACCATCATCTGGGGGCCGGACCAGCACCTGGGCCGCTACATCCAGAAGCAGACCGGCGCCGACATGCTGCTGTGGGACGGTGCCTGCATCGTTCACGAGGAGTTCAAGTCGCGCCAGCTGGCCGACATGAAGGCGCTATACCCCGATGCGGCGATCCTGGTGCACCCCGAATCGCCGGAAGCGGTGATCGAACTGGCCGACGCCGTCGGCTCCACCAGCCAGTTGATCAAGGCTGCGCAGACCCTGCCGAACAAGACCTTCATCGTCGCCACCGACCGCGGCATCTTCTACAAGATGCAGCAGCTGTGCCCGGACAAGGTCTTCATCGAAGCGCCTACCGCCGGTAACGGCGCGGCGTGCCGCAGCTGTGCCCACTGTCCGTGGATGGCCATGAACACCCTGGAGCGCACCCTGCAGTGCCTGCGTGAAGGCACCAACGAGATCTTCGTCGAGCCGGCGCTGATTCCCCAGGCGATCAAGCCGCTCAATCGCATGCTCGACTTCACCCAGGCGGCGCGGATCAAACTGTCCGGTAACGCTTGAGGTCCCTCTCGCGGGGCAAGCCCGCTCCCACAGCCGGTGGGAGCGGGCTTGCCCCGCGAAGCGTTCAGGCGAGAGAGCGCATCATCTCCATGACCCACCGCAGCTGCGCCAGCAGCTCGCGCTGACGCGCATCGATCTTCGACGCCAGCACGAAGTTGTTGCCTGCCCGCTGCTTGGCGTAATCAAGCTGCTGCAGGGCCTGGTCGAAATCGCCCACCAGGGCAAAGTACTCGGCCCGGGCCTGGTGCAGGCCGATGGTGTTGCCGGACAGGCCGCGCACCTCTGCCACGTCGTACCACACGTCCGGATCGTCCGGGCGGTTCTTGAGCAAGGCATCCAGGGCCTTTTCCGCTTCGGCCGGACGGTTCTGCTTGAGCAGCAGGTCAATTCGCGCCTGCTGCAGCGGGTAGTTCGCCGGGTACAGCGAGCGCATGCGCTCGACCCGCTGCTGGGCATCGGCCAGGCGGTTGTTGGTGATGTCCAGGTCGACCTGCGCCAGGTTGTAGGTGATGTCGTTCGGCGCCTTGTCCAGCAGAGGCTTGAGTGCGTCACGCGCCTCGTTGAGGCGGCCACCCTTGATCAGGGCGATCGCCAGGCCATAGCGGGCCGAGTCGAGCTTGGGGTTCTCGTCCAGCTGGGCGCGGAAGCGCTTGGCAGCCATCCCCGGCGTGCCTTCGTAGATCAAGGCCACGCGGGCACGGATCAGTTGATAGCGGGCGCTGTCCTCGGTGCCACCCTTGGGCGCCTGCTCGGCGCGGTTGCGGGTGTCGGCGATACGCGATTCGGTCACCGGGTGAGTCAGGAGGAATTCCGGCGGCTTGGCATCGTAGCGGTACTGGCGCATCAGGCGTTCGAACATGCTCGGCATGTTGCGCGGGTCGTACCCGGCCTTTTCCAGGTTGAGGATGCCGATGCGGTCGGCTTCCTGTTCGTTCTGCCGGGAGAAGCGTCGTTGCTCCTGGATCGCGGCGGCCTGGGAGCCGGCAATCGCGGCGATACCGGCATCACCGGCACCGGCTGCGGCGGCCACGATACCGGCCAGCATCGCCGCCATCATCGGCAGCTGCATGCGCTGCTGGGCCTCGACACCACGGGCAAAGTGGCGCTGCGACAAGTGCGCCAGTTCGTGGGCCAGTACCGAGGCGTATTCGCCTTCAGTCTGGGCGTTGAGGAACAGGCCGCCGTTGACCCCGATAATCCCGCCCGGGGCAGCAAACGCGTTGAGCTCGCGGCTGTCGATGAGGATGAATTCCAGGCGCCGGTCCTGCAGCTGGCTGGTTTCCGCCAGGCGATAGACGCTGGTCTCGACATAGTCCTTGAGCTGGGGATCGTTCAGTTGATTGACATTGCCCCGCAGCAGGCTGAGCCAAGCGCGGCCCAGCTGGTTTTCCTGCTGGGGGGAAACAATGGCAGAACTGGCGTCGCCGAGTGACGGCAGGTCGTCGGCATGGCTGGGGAACGCCATCAAACAGGCCAGCGTCAGCAGGGTAGGGCGCAGTAAATTCATGCACGAAGCTCTGGTCGACAAAGAACCTTACTGTAGCTGGCTCACACGTCGGCGACCAGTGGCGGTATTCTACGAGACTTGTTCGAACCCGCCTGCCTGGAGACCCCTGATGAGCGACACCCTGACCATTGATTCCGAACTCGATGCCAGTGGCCTGAACTGCCCGTTGCCGCTGCTCAAGGCGAAGATGGAGCTCAATCGCCTGGCCAGTGGCGCGGTGCTCAAGGTGGTGGCCACCGATGCCGGATCGCAACGCGATTTTCGCACTTTTGCCAAGTTGGCCGGTCATACCCTGCTGCGCGAAACCGCCGAGGACGGTGTGTACACCTACTGGCTGCGCAAGGCCTGAGTTTTTTCTAAGGATCGTCAATGTTCAAGGTGCTTCGCGACTGGATGCAACGCTACTTCTCCGATGAAGAAGCAGTGGTGCTGGCGGTCTTGCTGTTTCTGGGATTCACCGCCGTCCTGACCCTGGGCGGCATGCTGGCGCCGGTGCTGGCGGGGATGGTCCTGGCGTTTCTCATGCAGGGGCTGGTCAACGCCTTGGAGCGCCTGCGGGTGCCGACCCGCTATGCCGTCGGCCTGGTCTTTACCCTGTTCATGGGCGCCTTGGGTGTCTTCCTGCTGGTACTGGTGCCGTTGCTCTGGCATCAGCTGATCACCCTGTTCAACGAGCTGCCGGGCATGCTCGGCAAATGGCAGTCGCTATTGCTGCTGTTGCCCGAGCGTTACCCGCACCTGGTCTCCGACGAGCAGGTGCTGCGGGCCATCGAGGCCATGCGCGGGGAGATCGGCAAGTTCGGCCAGTGGGCCCTGACGTTTTCGCTGTCGAGCCTGCCGCTGCTGGTCAACATCATGATCTACCTGGTGCTGGTGCCGATCCTGGTGTTCTTCTTCCTCAAGGACCGCGAACTGATCGGCCGCTGGGTCAGCGGCTACCTGCCGCGCGAGCGGGCGCTGATGACCCGGGTGGCCGAGGAGATGAACCGGCAGATCGCCAACTACATCCGCGGCAAGGGCATCGAGATCCTGATCTGCGGCGTGGCGACCTACATCGCTTTCATCGCCCTGGGGCTCAACTACGCGGCCTTGCTGGCGCTGCTGGTGGGCTTGTCGGTGGTGGTGCCTTATGTCGGCGCGGTGGTGGTGACCGTGCCGGTCACCCTGATTGCCCTGTTCCAGTGGGGCTGGGGCGATCAGTTCATCTACCTGATGGCGGTCTACGCGATCATCCAGGCCCTGGACGGCAACGTGCTGGTGCCGCTGCTGTTCTCCGAGGCCGTGAGCCTGCACCCGGTGGCGATCATTTGCGCGGTGTTGCTGTTTGGCGGGTTGTGGGGCTTCTGGGGGATCTTCTTCGCCATCCCGCTGGCGACCCTGTTCAAGGCCGTGCTCGATGCCTGGCCGCGGCGGGAGCCGGCGGTGGCGCCGCTGCTCTGAACGCATCGCGGGGCAAGCCGGCTCCCACAGGGATCACCGATACCCTGTGGGAGCGGGCTTGCCCCGCGATGGATTTCAGGCCTTGTTCAGCGCCTGCGCCTCGGCCAGTACCGCATCCACATGCCCTGGCACCTTCACGCCACGCCATGCCTTGCGCAGCACGCCGTTCCTGTCGATCAGGAAGGTACTGCGGTCCACGCCCAGGTATTCCTTGCCGTAGAGCTTCTTGAGCTTGATCACGTCGAACAGCTGGCACAGGGCCTCGTCCTTGTCGCTGATCAGCTCGAAGGGAAACGCCTGCTTGGCCTTGAAGTTCTCGTGGGACTTGATGCCGTCACGGGACACCCCGAACACCTCGGTGTCGGCCGCCTGGAAGGCCGCGTACTGGTCGCGGAAGCCCTGGCCTTCGGTGGTGCAGCCCGGGGTGCTGTCCTTGGGGTAGAAGTACAGCACCACCTGCTTGCCGGCCAGGCTCGCCAGGCTGACAGTCTGGCCGCTGGTGGCCTGGGCCTGGAAATCGGCGACGGGTTGGTCGAGTTCAACGGCCATGGGGGTTTCCTTACATTGGGTTCTGTGGGCGCCAGGGTTCGATCAGCGCATCCAGGTTCAGGGCATCGGCGAAGTCCAGGAACTGGTCGCGCAGCCAGCTGATCTGGGTGCCGGCCGGCAGGGTCACGGTGAAGGTGGCGTTGAGCATGGTGCCGCCGGTCTGTGGCGCCTGGTAGGTATCGCAGGTCAGGTTCTCGAGCTCGACATGGTGGTCGATGAAGAACTGGCACAGCTCGTTGATGATGTCCGGGCGATAGGCGGCGCTGACATAGGCCACGTACGGCAGGGACAGCGGGCGCACTTCAAGCTCGGCGCTGCGCACCACATTCACGGTGAAACCGTGCTTCTTGGCCAGGCCCGGCAGGGCCGCCTCGAAACGTGCCAGGGCGTCCCAGCTGCCGGCGACCTGCAACACCAGGGCACTGCATTCGCCATGACGGGTCAGGCGCGAGGTCACGACCGAGCAGCGATTGTCGTTGCCGGCCCGGCACAGGATGTTGGTCAGCTCCATGGGGTTGGGGCCCAGGGCGCTGATGACAAGGAATTGTTCGCGAACGGTGGGGGTGGACATGCAGCATTCCTAAAGCGATGAGCGGTCGGTACCTGACGGGTCGAAACGGCGGGTGGGCGTGGTCCCGGGGCTCAGGATCGAGGCTTTGGGCACTGCCTGCGCAGGTTGTCGGCAGCCCGGCGGGCCGCTGTGTACCGATCAAAGAGAGAAGGGTAGCGAAAATGGCCGCCGAGGGGAATGCTCCGCCCGCCTGCTTCGCTTGTGCAAGGCCGATGGCGCCAGTACCATTACCGCTCTCTTTTTCCGGCAGGAGCAGTTTCATGATTGCGGGCAGTATGGTGGCATTGGTCACACCCATGGATGCACAAGGGCGTCTTGATTGGGACAGCCTCGACAAACTTGTAGACTTCCACCTGGAAAACGGCACCCATGCGATCGTCGCAGTCGGCACCACCGGTGAGTCCGCGACCCTGGATGTCGAAGAGCACATCCTGGTCATCAAGCACGTGGTCGAGCGCGTCAAGCACAGCAAGAACCCGATCCCCGTGATCGCCGGCACCGGTGCTAACTCCACCGCCGAAGCCGTGCACCTGACCAAGAACGCCAAGAATGCCGGCGCCGACGCCTGCCTGCTGGTCGTCCCGTACTACAACAAGCCGACCCAGGAAGGCCTGTACCAGCACTTCAAGCACATCGCCGAATCCGTCGACATCCCGCAGATCCTCTACAACGTTCCCGGCCGCACCTCCTGCGACATGCAGGCCGAGACCGTAATCCGCCTGTCGACCGTGCCGAACATCATCGGCATCAAGGAAGCCACCGGTGACCTGCAGCGTGCCAAGGCCATCCTCGACGGCGTGAGCAAGGACTTCGTCGTACTCTCCGGCGATGATCCGACCGCGGTCGAGCTGATCCTGATGGGCGGCAAGGGCAACATCTCCGTCACCGCCAACGTCGCCCCGCGCGAAATGGCCGATCTGTGCGAGGCCGCCCTTGAGGGCAATGCCGAGAAGGCCCGCGCGATCAACGAAAAACTCATGCCGCTGCACAAGGACCTGTTCTGCGAGGCCAACCCGATTCCGGTGAAGTGGGCACTCGTTGAAATGGGCCTGATGCAAAAAGGCATCCGCCTGCCACTGACCTGGCTGAGCGAATCCTGTCATGAAAAAGTCCGTCAGGCCCTGCGCCAGTCGGGCGTGCTGGTTTAATTGAGGAAGTACACCGCATGAAGCGATTGGCTGGTCTTTCTGCCCTTGCCTTGATCATCTCGAGCACCAGCGGTTGCGGCTGGCTCTGGGGCGAAGAGGGTTACTTCCGTGACCGTGGCAGTGACTATCTCGAGGCTACTCAGAAAGCGCCGATGCAACTGCCGCCGGACGTGAGCAGCGCCAAGCGCCTCGACCCGCTGTTGCCGATCCCGCGTAACGTCGCCGACGACAACGTCAAGGGCGAGTTCGAAGTACCACGTCCGCAGCCCCTGAGTGCCGGTTCCGACATCAGCGACTTCAGCCTGCAGAAGAGCGGCAGCGCCCGTTGGGTCCTGGCCCAGCGCGCGCCGGCCGAAGTCTGGCCGGTGGCCCGGCAGTTCTTCGAAGACAACGGCTTCCGCATCGCCGAAGAGCGTCCGCAGACGGGTGAATTCAACACCACCTGGCAGCGCTTCGACGAGCTCTCCGCCTCCATGGCCCGCCGCCTGGCCAGCGCCTCGAGCAGCAGCGACAACGAAGTACGCGCACGCATCCGCATCGAGCCGGGCGTGCAGCGCAACACCAGTGAAGTCTACATCGTGACCGTCGAACGTCCGGCCGGCAGCACTGCCAACCAGGCGTTCCCGGAGCGTTCCGACAACGTCGGTGTCGACGCCATCCTGGTCGACGAAATGCTCGCCAGCATGACCCGCAGCGCCGAGAAGGGCGGTTCGGTGTCGTTGCTCGCCGCCCGCGATTTCGACGCGCCAAGCCGTGTCAGCCTGAGCGAAGACGGCAGCGGCAACCCGGTACTGAACCTGGGCGCCGACCTCGATCGCGCCTGGTCCAGCGTCGGCCGCGCCCTGGAGCAGGGCGACTGGCGTGTCGAAGACATCAACCGCAGCCTGGGCCTGTACTACATCAACCTGGCTGAGAAGGCCGATGCCAAGGACGAGGAGCCGGGCTTCTTCAGCCGCCTGTTCGGCAGCGCGCCGAGCAAGGAAGAGCGTGAGGCCCGCGCCGAGCGTTACCAGGTACGCCTGAGCAAGGTCGGCGACAGCGTCCAGGTCACCGTCGAGAAGAACATCAACACCGTGGCCCCGGCCGATGTCGCCCGCCGCGTGCTGAGCGTGATTCAGGACAACCTGGGCTAAGTGCGCTTCGCGGTACTGGGAAGTGGCAGCCAGGGAAATGGCACGCTGATCGCCAGTGACGATACCCTCGTCCTGGTCGACTGCGGTTTTTCCCTGCGCGAAACCGAGCGGCGCCTGGCGTTGCTCGGGGTGTCGGCCGATCAACTGAGCGCGGTGCTGGTGACCCACGAACATGCCGACCATGTGCATGGCGTCGGTTTGCTGTCGCGGCGCTACAATGTACCGGTCTACCTTAGCCGTGGCACCTTGCGCGGCATGCGCAAGCCGGTCGAGGCGGCGGGATTCCTGGCCGCAGGCGAAACCCTGCAGATCAACGGACTGGGCATCAGCGCGGTGGGTGTAAGCCACGACGCGCTGGAGCCGTTGCAGTATGTCTTCAGTGACGGCCGCCGGCGCCTGGGTGTATTGACCGACCTTGGCTCCTACGATGCCGGCCTGCTGGACAGCTACCGGGGCCTGGATGCCCTGGTGATCGAGGCCAATCACTGCCTCGACCTGTTGGGTCGGGGGCCGTACCCGCGGTTTCTCAAGTTGCGGGTAGGTGGCGACTACGGACATTTGAACAACCACCAGGCCGCGCGCCTGGTGTCGGAGTTGGACTGGCAGAACCTGCAGCATCTGGTGCTGGCCCATCTCAGCAGCAAGAACAACCAGCCACAGCTGGCCCGGCAGAGCTTCGTCGATACCCTCGGCTGCGATCCGGACTGGCTGCAGGTAGCCAATCAGGATTGCGGGCTCGACTGGCGCGAAATCGCCTAGCCCATCTTATTTAGCAAGCGGAGCCCATCATGGAAAAACGTGAAGAACTCTACCGCGGCAAAGCCAAGTCGGTTTACAAGACCGACGACGCTGACCGCTTGATCCTGCTGTTTCGCAACGACACCTCGGCGTTCGACGGCAAGCGTATCGAACAACTCGATCGCAAGGGCATGGTGAACAACAAGTTCAACGCCTTCATCATGCAGAAGCTTGAAGAAGCCGGCATCCCGACCCAGTTCGACAAACTGCTGGGCGACAACGAGTGCCTGGTCAAGAAGCTCGACATGATCCCGGTCGAATGCGTAGTGCGTAACTATGCTGCCGGCAGCCTGGTCAAGCGCCTGGGCGTGGAAGAGGGCATCAAGCTGGAGCCTTCGACCTTCGAACTGTTCCTCAAGAACGACGAGAAGGGCGATCCGTTCATCAACGAATCCCACGTCGTCGCCTTCGGCTGGGGCACCGCCGAGCAACTGGCGAAGATGAAAGCCCTGTCGCTCAAGGTCAACGAAGTGCTGAGCAAGCTGTTCGACGACGCCGGCCTGCTGCTGGTCGACTTCAAGCTGGAGTTCGGCGTATTCCACGGCGAGATCGTCCTGGGTGACGAGTTCAGCCCGGACGGCTGCCGCCTGTGGGACAAAGAGACCCGCAAGAAGATGGACAAGGACCGCTTCCGCCAGGGGCTGGGCGACGTGATCGAAGCCTACGAAGAAGTCGCCAAGCGCCTGGGCGTGCCGCTGTAACTGGCAAGTTCACGCAAGCGCCTGATACCACGCGAATTTTTTTCAAAATAGGCTTTGCCTTTCTAGAAACTGCTGGTATCATGCGCGCCACTGGAGAGATGCCGGAGTGGCCGAACGGGACGGATTCGAAATCCGTTGTACCTTCGCGGGTACCTAGGGTTCAAATCCCTATCTCTCCGCCATATATCGAAAAGCCCCTGAACCGCAAGGTTCGGGGGCTTTTTGTTTTCAAGCTCCAGTATCGCTAGCAGGTTTTGGCCCGCGCGCTGAAAAAATCTTCAATCTGCGACGCAGTTGGCATCGTGCGAATCGAGAGCCAAATCATCCTGAAAAACCCGCCGAGCTTGTCAACACTCAAGACAGGTACGTTCGCTTGTGGAGTATCAAGATGAGCGGGAAATTATCGGTATTCAGTACGGTCGCGTTGTTCAGTCTTAGTGCCCTGTGCCAGGGCGCGACACCCATGGCCCAGGGGGTGATCAGATTTTCCGGCAGTATCGTCGAGTCGTCCTGCACACTGTCGTCGCAAGCCGGTGGTTGGGGAATGGACGATTGCCCGACGCTGGCGCGGGGGGCAGACATCGATGTACGCCGGATAGCGCCACAGGCCTCGGTCAGTGCCCTGGATAACGCACCCGTGAAGGTCCGGCTGGTGGCCGACCGCACTTCGGGCCGCTATTACAATCAGCAGTATGCGCTGGTCGACAAGGCGGGAAATCCGGTGACTGCCGGTAACTACCTGATCACCCTCACTTCGCCATAGCGCAGCGGTTCGGGAAGCTGTCGGCGAGATCTGCTATCATATTGCCCCTCAACGCAACGGCCAGCGCATTTACCAATGCATGCTGGTCGATGGGAGCCCTGAGGCTCGACATCCTTCATCACGAAACCGGTGATGCCGAAGCGCCCTGCAGCACCTGCAGGCGTTCTCTCCTTGCTACAGGCCTTTCGCATTGAAAAAGGCACGAGTCGTCCTCTGCACCGGTTGCTTAACAGACTGAGCAAGGTCCTTCAGCGGCCCTGCGCTTTATTTGGGAACAGACAATGACAGCCGTGATCAACGCACTCAATACCTTCTTCTGGGGGTATGTCCTGATCTATGGCCTGCTGGCCGCAGGTATCTACTTCACTGTCCGCTTGGGCTTTATCCAGTTCCGTCATCTGCCTGAATTCTTCCGCTCGGTGCTGCGCGCACCGGCCAAGGATGCCAGCGGCATCACGCCGTTCCAGGCATTGTGCACCAGCCTCGCGTCGCGGGTCGGTACCGGTAACCTCGCGGGTGTGGCCGTGGCCATCACCCTCGGCGGGCCGGGTGCGGTGTTCTGGATGTGGGTGGTGGCCTCGCTCGGCATGGCCACGGCCTACGCGGAAAGCACCCTGGCGCAGTTGTACAAGGTGCGCAACAGCAACGGTGAGTTCCGTGGTGGCCCGGCGTTCTATATCGCCAGGGGCCTCAATGCTCCCTGGGCTGCGGCGATTTTCTCGGTCTGCCTGATCATCGCCTTTGGCCTGGTGTTCGGTGCGGTGCAGGCCAACTCCATTGCCGATGCCACCCAGGGTGCCTTCGGTGTGCCCAAGCTGACCACCGGTGTGGTGGTGGCGGTGCTGGCCGGGTTGGTGATCTTTGGCGGCATCAAGAAAATCGCCCGTATCGCCGAATTGATCGTGCCCTTCATGGCCGGTGCCTACTTGCTGGTGGCGGTCTATGTGATCGTGACCAACCTGGGTGAGGTGCCCGGGGTACTGATGACCATCGTCAAGAGCGCCTTCGGCCTGGAGTCGGCGGTGGGCGGTGTGGCCGGGGCCATGCTCAATGGCGTCAAGCGCGGCCTGTTTTCCAACGAGGCCGGCATGGGTTCGGCACCGAACATCGCTGCCGTGGCGACGCCCAACCCTCACCACCCGTCCTCGCAAGGTTTCGTGCAGGCCCTGGGCGTGTTCATCGATACGCTGCTGATCTGCACCGCCACCGCCATCATGATCCTGCTGTCCGGTGTGGTGCCTGGCCCAGAAATGACCGGCACGCCGCTGACCCAGGCGGCCATGAACGTGCACATCGGTTCGGCCGGGCAGTATTTCATTGCCGTGGCGATCTTCTTCTTTGCCTTCACCTCGATCATCGGCAACTACACCTATGCCGAGAACGCCATGGTGTACCTGAAGCTGAACACCCGCCTGGGCCTGACTGTGCTGCGCAGCGCCGCGCTGCTGATGGTGGTGTGGGGCGCCTATGAAAGTGTGGCCACGGTGTTCGATGCAGCCGATGCGGCGATGGGCCTGATGGCGACCATCAACCTGATTGCGATCTGCTTGCTGTCGGGTGTGGTGATCAAGCTGACCCGTGACTACTTTGCCCAGCGCGCGGTGGGTACGCCGGAGTTCAATGCCAGGGATTATCCGGAGTTGGCTGGCAAGATCGATGCAGAGATCTGGGGTGGGGCCGAGGGCTCCGAACAGCCGCTGCAGCCGGTGCAGGAGCGGTAGTAGATTGTTATAGCCCATCGCGGCGCAAGGCCGCTCCTACAGGGGCTGTGTAGGAGCGGCCTTGCGCCGCGATGGGTCGCGCTGGACTGCCAGGCACAACCGGCCATAATGGCCCGATTGTCCAATCACCTGTCGGGGCCGTGCGATGATCGGATTCACCTTGCGCCAGCTGGAGTATTTCGTCGCCGCCGCCGAGCAGGGCAGCGTCAGTGCCGCGGCGCGGGCCAAGCATATTTCCCAGCCGTCGGTATCCCTGGCCTTGTCGCAGCTGGAGGCGACCCTGGGCGAAAAGCTCTTTCACCGCCAGGTCAGTCGTGGCCTGGAGTTGACCCCGGCAGGGCGCAAGCTGCTGGAGCAGGCGCGGCAGATGCTCAACCTGGCCACCGCGATCAGTGGCCGCGGCGAGGAGCAGACCGAGGTGCGCGGTGCCCTGAGCCTGATCTGTTTCCAGGACCTGGGACCGTACTATGCGCCGCGACTGTTGAGCGGCTTTCGCCAGCGTTATCCCGAGGTCACCATCACCCTGTTCGAAGCTGACCTGGCCGAGGTCAACCGCCGGCTCGGCGATGGCAAGGCAGAGCTGGCGCTGACCTACGATGTCGGCCTGGATTCACCCATCGAGAAACACGTGCTGGCGCAGTTGACGCCCTATGCGCTGTTGCCTGCCGATCACCCTCTGGCCCTGCAGGACAAGGTCTCCCTGGTGGACCTGGCGGCCGAATGCCTGATCCTCGAAGACATCGCCAGGACCCGGGAGTACTTCCTTTCGCTGTTCTGGGCCCATGACCTGCAACCGGCTGCCTTGCAGCTGACCCAGACTTTCGAGATGCAGCGCGGGCTGGTTGCCCATGGCTACGGCGTGGCGCTGTCGTGCACGCGGCCGGTGAGTGATTGCAGCTACGACGGCAAACCACTGGCCTGCCGGCCGCTGCTCGAATGCGTCAGCCCGCAACCCGTGGTATTGGCCCAGTCCAGTGCCATGCGCCCCTCGGCGGCAGCGCAGGCTTTCCTGGACTGGGCAAGCCAGCAGTTTCCGGCCTGAGTCAGCTGGCCGGGTCGGCCACGGCCACCAGGGCCTTGCCCTTGCGTGCCACGCACAGCCAGTAGCCCAGCGACAGCAGGGCCAGCCAGCCGATGCCCACATAAAGCGCCATGCGGGTATCCGGGAACCAGGCCAGCACGCCGAAGATGAACAGCATGAACAGCGCTGCCAAAGCCGGGCCGACAGGCCAGAAGGGCACGGGGAAGTGCAGGGCGTTGACTTCGCTGGCGCTCATGCCGCGACGCATGACCATTTGCGACAGCAGGATCATCAGCCACACCCAGACGATCGAGAAGGTCACCACCGCAGCCAGGATCAGGAACAGGTTCTCCGGCGCCAGGTAGTTGAGCAGGACGCCGAACAGCAGCGCCACGGCCATCACCACCACGGTCATCCACGGTACCCCGAAGCGCGACAGCTTCGAGAAGCCCGAGGGCGCCTGGCCGTTCTGGGCCATGCCGTACATCATCCGCCCGGCGCTGAAGATATCGCTGTTGATCGCCGAGATCGCCGCCGAAATCACCACGATGTTGAGCAGGGTGGCGGCCGAGTCGATGCCCAGGCCACTGAAGATCTGCACGAACGGGCTGCCTTCGCTGCCGATCTTCGACCAGGGGTAGATCGACATCAGCACGAACAGGGTGAACACGTAGAACAGCAGGATGCGCAGCGGCACCGAGTTGATCGCCTTGGGAATGACCCGCTGCGGGTCCCGGGCTTCGCCGGCGGTGATGCCGATCATCTCGACCCCGCCGAAGGCGAACATCACCACGGTAAAGGAGGCGATCATGCCGCTCACGCCATTGGGGAAGAAGCCGCCGTGGCTCCACAGGTTGCTGACTGTCGCCACCTGTTCCGCCGTGCCGCCCAGCTGGATGCCGAACATCAGCACCGCACCACCGGCGAGGATCATAGAGACGATCGCAGTGACCTTGAGCAGTGACAGCCAGAACTCCAGCTCGCCGAATACCTTGACGCTGCACAGGTTCAGGGCGCCGATGAAGAACACGATGCCCAGTACCCAGATCCAGCGCGGCGTGTCGGGGAACCAGAAACTCATGTAGACGCCGAAGGCGGTGACGTCGGCCAGGCACACCACCAGCATGGAAAACGCATAGCTCCAGCCGGTCAGAAAACCCGGGAAACGCCCCAGGTACTGGCTGGCGTACTGGCCGAAGGAGCCGGACACCGGGTTGCGCACGGCCATTTCGCCCAGGGCGCGCATCATCATGTAGATGGCCGCGCCGCCAATCAGGTAGGCCAGCAACACGGAAGGGCCGGCCAGTTTGATGGCCGAAGCCGAGCCATAGAACAGCCCGGTGCCGATCGCCGAGCCAAGGGCCATGAAACGGATGTGTCGGGTACTCAGACCTCGCCGCAAGGCGCTGTTGTTGTCGTTCATCCCAGGTAACTCCTCATTGTTCTTGTTTTGAGTGGCAGGGTGCCGAAGGAGACAGGCAGGGCTATTAACCGGCCAACGGGCGGGGCTGACAATACGCCGGGTTATACAGAATGCTGATAGTGGCGAATAGGCAAAGTGTCGTTTACCGGCGGCGAACAGCGATCCAATACTTTCGGCCATTACAACAAGAGAGGTGGCCCCCGATGAATGCCGATATCGAACAGTTCCAGCGTGATGGTGCGATCGTGTTGCGTGGCGTGTTCCGCGACTGGATCGAGCCTTTGCGAGAAGGTTTCGAGCAGAACCTGGCGGCGCCCAGCGCCTTTGCCATCGAAAACGTCGGTAGCGGCGAAGGTGGGCGCTTCTTCGAGGACTACTGCAACTGGCAGCGGATTCCGACCTTCAAGGACTTCGTGCTGAACTCCCCGGCGGCGGCCATCGCCGGCGAGCTGATGCAGTCCCGGGAGGTGCAGGTGTTCCATGAGCACATCCTGGTCAAGGAACCGGGCACGTCCAAGCCGACACCCTGGCACCAGGACCTGCCGTACTACTGCGTGGACGGCCTGCAAACCGCCAGTTACTGGATCCCGCTGGACCCGGTCACCCGCCACAACACCCTGAGTGTGGTGCTGGGCTCACACCGCTGGCCCAAGCCGGTACGGCCGAAAAGCTGGGCCAGCAACAAGGATTTCTACGGTGCCCAGGATGCCGGCACCGGGGAGAGCCTGTTCATGGACATGCCGGACGTGGAAAACGGCGAATACCAGATCCTCTCCCCGGAACTGGAGCCGGGCGATGCGGTGGTCTTCGATTTCCGTACCGTGCATGGTGCGGCCGGCAATACGGGGGGCAATCGCCGCCGGGCGTTCTCGACCCGGTTCATGGGCGACGATGTGCGTTATGTACAGCGGCCGGGACGAACCTCGCCACCGTTTCCGGGGATTGATTTGAAAACCGGGGAGCGGATGCGCGAGGACTGGTTTCCGGTGGTGTGGACGCGGTCATAACGGATAACTGCAGAAGCGAGCTTGCCCCTCGATGGCAATCGCGGGGCTGGCTCTGGTATGAGCGGAATGTGAAAGCAATGTGCGTGACGTGTGTCGATCATCTGGTCGGGAATCCTCCTGGAGAGTCCGCATGTTTCCCGTATCTACCCATCCTGCTTCCACTCACTGGCAAAGTGACGCATCAAACCAACCTGATCCCGCTCCACTGAACCTGACACTGGAAACCTTTCAAGCCGTCCGGAGCGGTTTGCCTGACCTGAAGTTTCTACCCCCTTATGAGCTGCAGCTTGCCTTGGCAACGTACGATCCTGATCTTTTCAAAAACTATGTGGAGCTTGCGCTCGATGTGTGCGAATGCAAATCTCTCGATTCACTGGCTAATGCAACTTTCTGGGTGTTCACGGGGCAATACAAGCCAGTGGGTTTTGAAGCTGCTGTCAAGGAATTGATGGATTCAACGCAAGCAACGCTTTCATTGCCTGATTCGATCAAGGCCATCATTGACGTTGGCGCATTGATTACCTCTGCCCAACAATACCCGGGCCAGGCAATGAGCAGTCCTGAGGTACTGAGAATGCTGATCTTCGGCCTGGCCATGCGAGGTGCAGACACCGATCAGGGTGAAGCCTTTTGCGATGCAGTGGATCAACGGTACACGAATCTGATGTGTGGCAATGGCGGCGCAGAGGGACCTTCATTCACCGTCGTGTTCAACTACGAGCCCTCGACGGATAAACTCTGGAAGGAAATTGAAGAGATGGTGGCGGAATAAGCCGGAGCGGATGTTGGTGGGGTGTTGAACAGCCTGGGTGTGCAGCCTGACGGGGAAGGTGTTCCGGTCACGTACACAAATCGAACGCTGGGCAACTGACAGGTACCGATTGAAATATAAGCGGGCTTGCTTCGCGATGCGATATGGCTGGTAGATCGCAATCGCGGCTAAGCCCGCTTGTCAGGTGTTCGGCGGTGGTTATTTCAGATGGGCGACGATTTCGTCCTTGATCAGCAGACGTTTCTTGCGCAGCTGGGTGATCTGGTCATCGGTGGCGCTGCTGCTTTCCGCCTTGACCACCTCGACGTCGATGGCGTTGTACTTGTCGTGCAGCTCGCTGAGCCGCGTATCGGTTTTTTTCTTGGCGTCGAACGCCTCCCTGGTCATGTTCAGGTCTGCGAGCAAATCGTGCTTGACCGGCATTTCTTCACCTCTCCGGGGTTTGGGGTGGAAGTCATGAACTTAGAGAATAGTCGTCTTTGCCGGGTTCCGGGGGTGCGGTAGTCTGTCGCAACAATTCTGATCTCAAGGTTCTTTGCGATGCCTCACCTTCATGTGGAATACAGCGACAACCTGACCGGGCTGGACGTCGACCGCCTGCTGCTGCGCCTGAACCATGCCCTGGTGGGCAGCGGGCAGTTCGCCGATGAGCTCGACATCAAGAGCCGCGCTGTGGCCCAGGGGGCTTTCCGTGTGGGGGTGGCTCCGGCCGAGCGGGCCTTTGCCCACATCAAGCTGGCCATCCTCAGTGGCCGCTCCGCCGAGGTGAAGCGGCAGTTGTCGGCCAGCTTGCTGGAGGTGCTCAAGGAAACCATTGCCGCCACACCGGGGCTGGATATTCAACTCTGTGTCGAAGTGCTGGATATCGATCGTGATTCCTATTCGAAAATTCATCTGCCGGGATAGTCGTCCCAGGCATATTTAATGTGAAAAAAATGTAATGAAGAAGTTGGCGCCAATCCACCAATTGTTGGCGTCTTTTTCACGAAAAATTGATGGCGTGCTACTTAAAGTCCGGGCTGTTTAAAGGTGGTGCCGCAACGGCACCGTTCCCGACTCTTCATCAAGCGAAGCGCCATGTTCAAGGTCAAACCCCTGCGGACCGAATGGGTCACGTTGCTAGCCAGTCTTTACCTGTTGATCGGCTTTAACTCGGTACTGTGGAATCATTTGTCCGAGGTGGTCGCACCGGGTGTCCACGGCATCTTCCTGCGCCTGGCCTTTGCTGCGCTGATCTTCTGCGCCTTCAACTTGATCCTGACCCTGGTGGCCTTTCCTCGGGTGTTGAAACCGCTATTGATTACCTTGTTCATGGTCAGTGCCGGAGCGGCTTACTTCATGAATCAATACGGTATATTGATTGATGTGGGTATGTTGCGTAATACCGCCGAGACCAATGTTTCGGAAGTTCATGATTTACTGTCGCTGAAACTTTTCATCTATATCCTGCTGTTGGGTGTAGTGCCGTCACTGGTGCTTTATAAAACGCCGATCAGTTACCGCCGCTGGCATCGGGAGTTGCTCGGCAAGTTGTTCGCCGCTACTGCCACCCTGGGCATGCTCGGGGTGGTGGCTCTGGTCAACTACCAGGGGCTTGCCTCGCTGTTTCGCAACCATCACGAGATTCGCCTGATGCTGGTGCCGAGCAACGTGGTGGGCGCCTCCATCGGCTACGTCCGCGAACAGGTTGGAACTGCAGCCAAACCCTTCAGCAAAATCGGCGAAGATGCCCAGCGTGATCCGGCCTGGCAGCAGCATGCGCGCAAATCCCTGACTGTGCTGGTGGTGGGGGAGAGCGCCCGGGCGGAGAACTTCGGCCTGCTCGGCTATGGCCGTGATACCACGCCGGAACTGGGCAAGGAAGCAGGCCTGATCGCCTTCAGCGATGTGCATTCCTGTGGTACCGAGACGGCGGTGTCGGTGCCCTGCATGTTCTCCAACCTTACCCGCAAGGGCTACGAGGCCAGCAAGGCCAAGAACCAGGAGGGCCTGCTCGATGTACTGCAGCGCGCCGGGTTGGCGGTGCGCTGGCGTGACAACCAGTCCGGTTGCAAGGGCACCTGCGACCGGGTGCAGTTCGAGGACGTCAGCAACCTCAAGGACCCGGCGCTGTGCACCAGCAGCGAGTGTCATGACGAGATCCTCTTGCAGGGCCTGGCATCGATCATCGACAACCTGCAGCAGGACACCGTGCTGGTGCTGCACCAGATGGGCAGCCACGGACCGGAGTACTTCAAGCGCTACCCGATGCAATACGAGCGCTTTACCCCGGTGTGCCCGAGCAACGCCCTGAACCAGTGCAGTGAACAGAGCATCATCAACGGCTATGACAACACCCTGGTCTACACCGATCATGTGCTGGCCTCGTTGATCGATATCCTGCGCAGCAAGCAGGACAAGGTCGACACCGCCATGCTCTACCTGTCGGACCACGGCGAATCGCTGGGCGAGTACAACCTGTTCCTGCATGGCACGCCGTACATGCTGGCGCCGGAGCAGCAAAAACACGTGCCGATGCTGGCCTGGTTCTCCGACAACTACCGCAAGAGCTTCGCCATCGACACCGACTGCCTGAACAAGGCACGCAACGAGCCGTTGAGCCAGGACAACCTGTTCCACTCGATGCTCGGCCTGCTGCAGGTGCATACCGCGCTGTACCAGCCGCAGCTGGACATGTTTGCCGGTTGCCGCCCGGCGCTGTGGGGGCGGGCTTGACCCGCGATCGGGGACGGTCAGCCAGATTAAATCGCGGGGCAAGCCCGCTCCCACCGAGCGGTTTCCCGGCAATGGCCTGCGCCGTATATACTGCGCGCCATTGTTTGTGGGAGAGCCTTGTGGCCATCGATATTCACTGGATTTGCGACGACAGCAGCCTGGCCGCACACTGCCAGCAGTGGCGCAAGCTGCCCTTCGTGGCCCTCGACACCGAATTCATGCGGGTCGACACCTTTTATCCGATTGCCGGGTTGATCCAGGTCGGCGACGGGGCACGGGCCTACCTGATCGACCCGTTGCTGATCGGCAACTGGCAACCGCTGGCCGAACTGCTTGAAGACCAGCAGGTGATCAAGGTGCTGCATGCCTGCAGCGAAGACCTCGAAGTGCTGTCGCGCCTGACCTGCAGCCTGCCGACGCCGCTGTTCGACACCCAGCTGGCCGCCGGCTACCTGAACCTGGGTTTCTCCATGGGCTACTCGCGCCTGGTCCAGGAAGTGCTCGGCATCGAACTGCCCAAGGGCGAAACCCGTTCCGACTGGCTGCAGCGCCCACTGTCCGAGACTCAGGTCAGCTATGCCGCCGAGGATGCGGTGCACCTGGCCGAGCTGTACGAGCGCCTGCGCCCGCAACTGTCGGACGAGAAGCACGCCTGGGTGCTCGAAGACGGTGCCGAGCTGGTCGCCCAGCTGCGCCGCGAAACCGATCCCTACGAGCTGTACCGCGACGCCAAGCTGGCCTGGAAACTGTCCCGGGCGCAGTTGGCGGTGTTGCGTGAACTCTGCGCCTGGCGCGAACGCGAAGCCCGCGCCCGTAACCTGCCGCGCAACCGCATCGTGCGTGAAAACGCCCTGTGGCCCATGGCCAGGACCCAGCCGGACACCCTCGCGGCACTGGCGAAAATCGAAGACATGCACCCGCGCACCATCCGCCAGGACGGTGAGACTCTGCTGGCGCTGATCAAGCAGGCCGCCAGCGTGCCGCCCGCCGAGTGGCCGCCGGCGTTGCCCGAACCGCTGCCGATCGAGGCCTCGGCGTTGCTCAAGCAACTGCGCGCCATCGGTCAGGCCGAAGGCGAGCGCCTGAACATCGCCCCGGAACTGATGCTGCGCAAGAAAACCCTCGAATTGCTGCTCAAGAGCGGCTACCCCAAGGGGCCCTATCAACTTCCCGATTCGCTGCGCGGCTGGCGTCGCGAGCGCATGGGGCAAGCGCTGCTCGACTGCCTGGCCTGCGCTGGAGAACAACCATGAAACGCATCTGCTCGATCTACAAGAGCCCGCGCAAGAACGAAATGTACCTGTATGTGCTCAAGGCCGAGGGCCTGGAGCGCGTTCCCGAAGGCCTGCTGCCATTCTTCGGCACTCCCGTGCATGCCTTCGACCTGGTCCTGACCCCGGAGCGCAAGCTGGCCCGCGAGGACATCGCCAAGGTCCTGGAAAACCTCGACCAGCAGGGCTACCACCTGCAGATGCCACCGGCCGAGGACGAGTACATCGAACACCTGCCTGAAGAGCTGCTGCGCCGCAACGACCCGGTCTGATACCGGCCCGCCTGCCGTGATGCCGTCGGGGCCGATGCCCTGGCGGTCTTCGTTGTTACTGCCAAGGTTGTAAAGAACATGCGTGTTTTGATCGCTGAACAGGACCATGCCCTCTACGCTCGCCTGCTGGGCGAGGCGGCACCGGACCTGGAGGTGCTGACCAGTGGCGACTCGGCCGAGCTGGCCCGCCTTGCCGCCGATTGCCCTGTCTGGCTGGGCCAGCCCGACCTGCTGGCGAGCCTGTTGCGCCAGGGGCATCAGCCGCAGTGGCTGCAATCGACCTGGGCCGGCATCACCCCGTTGCTGGCCGACGGCCTGCAGCGTGACTACCGCCTGACCCGCGCGGTGGGCATCTTCGGCCAGGTCATGGCCGAATACGTGCTGACCTACCTGCTGGTGCACGAGCGTGAGGTACTGGCGCGCCTGGTCAGCCAGGTCGAGCGCAAGTGGGATGCCCGTCCCGGACGCAGCCTGGAAGGGCGGCGGGTGCTGATCGTCGGCACCGGTGACATCGGCCAGCGCGTGGCCGAGTTTCTCCTGCCCTTTGGCGTCAAGCTGTACGGTATCGCCAGCCAGGCCCGTGAGCAGGCCCCGTTCATCGAAGTGGCGGGGCTGGGCGAGTTGGGGCGCCTGGTCGGTGAGGTGGACTACGTGGTCAACCTGCTACCCGACACGCCGGCCACCCATGACCTGTACGACGCGGCGATGTTCGCCCGCTTCAACCCCGAGGCGCTGTTCATCAACGCCGGGCGCGGCGTGGCGGTGGTCGATGCGGCGCTGGTGGAGGCCTTGAAGCAAGGCCATCTGGCCGGTGCGGTGATCGATGTCTGCCGCCAGGAGCCGCTGCCGCTGCGCCATCCGTTCTGGACCGCGCTGGGCTTGCTGTTGACCGGGCACAGCTCGGCACCGACCTCGCCGACGGCGATGGTGCGCTTGTTCGTCGAGAATCTGCGGGCGTATCAGGCGGGCCAGGGGTTGCGTGGCGAAGTGGATTTCCAGCGCGGGTATTGACCGCATCGCGGGGCAAGCCCGCTCCTACGGACTTGCCCCGCGATCAATCTCACAAGGTGAAATCACCCTCGGCCGCCAGCTCGCTCAGCGAACGGCGCGGGCTCGGTACTTCGCGGGCCTGCAGGGCTTCGGCCAGGCTGGCCTTGTCGCCCAGCTTGCCCACCGCCACCACGGCATGCAGCGCGTAGCCGTCGGGAATCTTCAGCTCCTTGCGGGTCAGTTCCTGGTCGAAACCGGCCATGCCGTGGGTGTGCCAGCCGCTGAGGCTGGCCTGCAGGGCCAGGTGGCCCCAGGCCGAACCGGTATCGAAGGTGTGCCACAGGGCCGGGGTTTCTTCGCTGGCGCCGGGCGCTGCGAAGGTGGTCTTGGAGATCACGATGATCAGCGCCGAGGCGTGTTGCGCCCAGCTGCGGTTGAACTCGTTGAGCAGGCCCAGGTAGCGCTCCCAGTTCGGCGTGTCGCGGCGCGCATAGAGAAAGCGCCAGGGCTGCGAGTTGTAGGCCGACGGCGCCCAGCGCGCAGCTTCGAGGAAACTCAGCAGGGTGGCTTCGCTGATCGGTTCGGCGGTGAAGGCGCGCGGCGACCAGCGCTTGATGAACTGGTCGGAGATGGCATGTTCGGCTACGCGAGGGTTAGCACTCATGGTGAGTTCCTGAACAGGTGGAAAAGGTAGGTAACGACCGTCGGTCAAACTACTGGGTCGTGCCGACCCTGACAAGCGGTCTGGTATTGGCCGAAGACTGGCCCTAGACTGGCGCCGCCGCGCTGCGGCACATCGATTGAAACAGGATATTCGCGACATGATTGCCACCATCGACGCCTTCTGGAAGCGCAAGACCCTCGAACAGCTCGACCGCCAGGAATGGGAGTCGCTGTGTGACGGCTGCGGCCTGTGCTGCCTGCAGAAGCTCGAAGATGAAGACGACAACAGCGTCTACTACACACGAATTGCCTGCAAAATGCTGGACCTGAACACCTGCCAGTGCAGCGATTATCCGAACCGCCTCAAGCATGTGCCCGATTGCATCCAGCTGACGCCGGGCAAGGCCGACCAGTTCAAATGGCTGCCGACCACCTGCGGTTACCGCCTGGTCAGCGAAGGCAAGGATCTGCCGAGCTGGCACCACCTGGTGTGCGGCGATCGCAAACAGGTGCACAAACAACGTATTTCCCAGTCCGGGCGCATGCTCAGTGAAGAGAGCGTGGACGAGGACGATTGGGAAGACTATCTGATTTTCCGCGCCGGCTGACTGGCCCGGCGTGCCGGGTGTCGCGTCTGGGGGAGCAAGGAGTTTCTGTATGCGTGTGCGTTGCCATTGGCTCCTGGCTCTGGGCCTGCTGGCCAGTTCGCCGGCCTGGGCGAAGAAGGTCGACCTGGATTATCACGTGCGCTTGCTGCCCGAGAGCGAGCAGGCCGAGGTACGCCTGATCCTGGCCGACGGAGCGGCGGTGCGCAGCCTGGATTTCGACCTGGGCAAGGCGGGTGCCTACAGCGATTTCAAGGCCGACGGCCAGTGGCAACTGCAGGCCGACGCCCAGCGCGGGCGCTGGCAGCCGGCAGCGGGCAAGAGCGAGCTGAGCTACCGGGTGCGCCTGGCCCAGCGCTTGAAGAACGGCAGCTATGAAACCCGCATGACGCCGCAGTGGGCGCTGTTTCGCGGTGACGAGCTGGTGCCGCCGGCACACCTTGATCAGCAGGACGGTACCGAACTGGTGGCGCGCCTGAGTTTCGAGCTGCCCAAGGGCTGGAAGAGCGTCGAGACGCCCTGGCCGCGGATCGGCAAGCAGCGTTTTCGCATCGATAATGTCTCGCGCCTGTTCGATCGGCCGACCGGCTGGATGCTGGCAGGCACCGTCGGCACCCGGCGTGCGCGCCTGGGCGAGACCGAAGTCAGCGTCGCCGCACCTCAGGGCCAGGGTATGCGCCGCCTGGACAACCTGACCCTGTTGACCTTCGTCTGGCCGCAGTTGCAGGCGGTGTTCCCGCGCAATCCGCCAAAACTGCTGCTGGTCGGGGCCCGGGATCAGATGTGGCGTGGCGTGCGAGCCGGCCACAACTCCATCTACCTGCACAGCAGCCGGCCGCTGGTCAGCGAGAACGGTTCAAGCCCGTTGCTGCGCGAGCTGGTGCGCCTGTTTGCCCAGGTCAATGACCGCCAGGCCAGCGACTGGATCGGTGAAAGCCTGGCCGAGTACTACGCCACCGAACTGCTGCGACGCGCCGGGGGTATCACCGATGACCGCTACCAGGCTCTGCAGGCGAGCCTGGAACGCAACAGCGCCAAGGTCACCAGCCTGCGCGGTGAGCAGGTCGATAGTGCGGTCACGGCCCGTGGGGTGTTGCTGTTGCAGGCGCTGGACCGGGAAATCCGCCTGCACAGCCACAACCAGCGTTCGCTGGACGATGTCACCCGGGCACTGATGCGCCTGAACAGCGTCAGCACCGACGAGTTCGTCCAGCTCAGCGAAAGCGTGCTGGGGCGCCAGTCCGAGGTGTTGGCGAGCAAGCTGCTGCGCTAGCGCTTCGGACCTTTCAGCAGGCCGTGGCCGGCGATGCCGCGGGCCAGGATCACGCCGCCAATGGCCACCTGGACCAGGCCGAACAAGCCGCCACGGCGCAAGCCCTTGCCGACCATGAGTACACCGCCGGCCACGGAGCCGACGCGCTCCAGGCCCTGCACGCTGTGAGCGGGTTTGTCTTGGGCGGCGCGGATCACTGTCTTGGACATGCTGATTCTCCAGTACTGTTCCTTCGAGCTTACTTGAATTTCGGCCCCGAGCGGGTGTTGAGGCCTTTGGCCAGGCGATCGTAGAGCACCACGTTGACGGTGGCGGCGAGGTTCATGCAGCCGTTGGTCGGGATGTAGATGGTTTCTTCGCACCAGGCCCGCACGTCGGGGTCCAGGGAGCCGTCTTCAGGGCCGAAAATGTAGATCGCGCGGTCCGGGTGGGTGTATTCGGGCAGGGGGCGGGCGCCATCGACCAGCTCTACCGCCACCGGGGTGCAGCCCAGGGGGATGATCTTCTGCAGGTCGTCGATACCGATCAGCGGAATGTCGTAGTGCACGCGCTTGGTGTCGGTGACGAAATCCCGCGCCCGCTCGTAGCGCTTGCCGGTGTAGAACACCGAGTTGACGCCGTAGCAACCCGCCGCGCGCATCACTGAACCGACGTTCTCCGCTGACTTGGGGTTGAACAGACCAATGCAGCTGTACCGTTTGTTCGCCACGTGCCGGGGCCCTTCGCAAAAAAGAACGCGATTATACGGGCTTGCCGGCACCTGTGGGGCAGGGGATTGTCTTCAGTCCTTCTTCAGCAGGCTGGCCAGCCCGGCGAACGGGTTGTGGGTGGCCTTGGCGATGGTCGGCGTGCTGGTGGAGCCTTCGCTGAAATACTGCTGGTCGGTGTAGCGAGCGTGCTCGTTGTCGTGGCAGTACAGGCACAGCAACTCCCAGTTGGAACCGTCCTGGGGGTTGTTGTCGTGGTTGTGGTCGCGGTGGTGCACGGTCAGCTCGCTCAGGCGCTTGCCGGAGAACTCGCGGGCGCAACGGCCACAGACGTGGGGGTACATTTTCAGGGCCTTGTCGCGATAGCCCATTTCCTTGTCGCGCTTGGCGTCGGCGAGGATGCGGTCGAGCCGCGCGGTGGCGGAGGCGGAGGATGCCGAACTCATGGGATTACCTTTTTATCGGGCTTGTTACGGTTATGCCTCAAGTTTAGCCCGACGGCAGGCCTTTCGGACAGGCAAACCGCTATGCTTGGGAGTAGTCAGGTAATCCGAGGAGCCTGCCCATGCGCTACATGACCATGGCTGTGCTGATCTTTGCCAGCCTGCAAACGGCGGCGGCCGCCGACTTGCAGCCGCGGCCCATCGCCCCGGTACCCGGAGCACCCGGCACGGCGACCCCGACGCCTTATCCGCAAATCACCCCCAGCACGATACCGCGGGCCGGTGATGCGCGACCGGGGTCACCGCTGATGCCCGCCATGCCGCTGCCCACGCCGCCCAGGGACCAACCCCTGCCAGGCTTGACGCCGCAGGACAGCAAAAGCAAACCCAAAGCCGACTGAACAACAACTGTGGGAGCGGGCTTGCCCCGCGATAGCGATGTGTCAGCCACTTCGCCATCGCGGGGCAAGCCCGCTCCTACAGCGTTCAGCATTCGTTGTCAGACGACGCCCAGTACCTTGAACACGAACCCGTACTCCAGCGCCACATCGCGCAAGCCCTGGTAGCGCCCGCTCATGCCGCCATGGCCGGCGCCCATTTCGGTCTTGAGCAGCAACAGGTTGTCATCGGTCTTGGTCACCCGCAGCCGGGCCACCCACTTGGCCGCTTCCCAGTACTGCACGCGGCTGTCGTTGTAGCCGGCCACCACCAGCAGGGCCGGGTAGGCCTGGGCCTTGACGTTCTCGTAGGGCGCGTAGGCCTTGATCCGCTCGTACACCTCGGGTTCTTCAGGATTGCCCCATTCGTCGTATTCGGTGACGGTCAGCGGCAGCTCCGGGTCGAGCATGGTGTTGAGCACATCGACGAACGGCACTTCGGCGATCGCCGCCTTGAACAAGTCCGGACGCTGGTTGAGCACGGCACCGATCAGCAGGCCGCCGGCGCTGCCGCCGCTGATCGCCAACTGGTCGGCGCGGGTCACACCCTGGGCGATCAGGTGCTCGGCGCAGGCGATGAAGTCGCTGAAGGTGTTGTGCTTGTGTTCCTGCTTGCCGGCCCGGTACCAGGCTTCGCCCAGCTCGCCACCGCCACGCACATGGGCGATGGCGAAGGCCACGCCGCGCTCCAGCAGGCTCAGGCGCGCATGGGAGAACCAGGGGTCCAGGCTTTCGCCGTAGGCGCCATAGCCGTAGAGATACAACGGCACCGGCTTGCCCAGGTCGCCGCGGCGCTGGACCAGGCTGATCGGCACCTGGGTGCCATCGCTCGCGGTGGCCCACAGGCGCTGGCTGACATAGTCGTCGGCATTGAACGGGCCGAGCACCGGGGTTTCCTTGAGCACCTGCTGGGCGCCGTCGACCAGCTCCAGCTGGCGCACCTGGGCCGGGCGGTTCAGGGCCTGGTAGCGCAGGCGGATACGCGGGCTGACGAATTCCAGGCTGTCCTGCACGTACAGGCTGTAGGCCGCATCCGGCAGCTCGACGCGGTAGGCCGGCAACCCTTGCGGGTGGACTTCGATGATCGGCAGGCCGCCTTCGCGCAGGCTCAGGCTCAGGGCGCCGGCGTTGAGGCTCAGGCCTTCGAGCATGACCGTGTCGCGGTGCGGCACCAGCAGTTGCCACTGCTCGCGGCTGGGCACCTGCTCGCTGCCGGCCTGGTACAGGGCAAAGTTGATGCCGTCCTGGTTGGTGCGGATGAACCAGCGCCACTGGCCGTCGAGCTGGCCGTGGTCGGGGTAGTACTCGTGATGCTCGACCCGTGGCGCCAGGCAAGTGAAGTCGCCGTCCGGCTGCTCGGCGTCCAGCACCCAGGCTTCGCTGGTGGTCTTGCTGTTGAGCAGCAGGATCAACTGGCGCTCGGAGCTGGCGCGGTAGCAATGCAGGAAGAAACGCCCGTCGCTTTCTTCGAACACGGTTTCGCAGCCTTCGCGACCCAGGCGATGACGCAGCAGCTTGTAGGGGCGGTGGGTGTCGTCCAGTTCGGTGAAGAACAGGGTCTGGTTGTCGTTGGCCCAGGTCATGCTGCCGTCGCAGTCCTCGAACGGCAGTTCTTCGATGGCGCCGCTGACCAGGTCCTTGACGTACAGAGTGTAGATTTCGTCGCCGCTGGTGTCCAGGCTGTAGGCCAGGCGCTGGTGGTCGGGGCTGACGTTGAAGGCGCCCAGGGACAGGAAGCCGCCGTTGGCCAGCGGGTTGGGGTCCAGCAGCAGCTCTTCGCGGCTTTCGTCCACGGTCACCGAGTCATCGGCCGGGCGCGGGCAACGGTAGTGGCGCGCATACTCTTCGCCGGCGGTGGTGCGGCTGTAGTACAGGTAGGGCCCCCAAGGCGAGGGCACCGACAGGTCGGTTTCCTGGATGCGGCCCTTGATTTCTTCGAACAACTGTTCCCGCAATTGCGCCTGGTCGGCCAGTTGCGCTTCCTGGTAGGCATTCTCGTCATTCAGGTAGGCGATGACCTCGGGGGTATCGCGTTCCTGCAGCCAGGCGTAGGGGTCAGCGCCTTCGGCCTTGCGGGCAATCGGGGCGCGGGGGGCGGTGGCATCTGCGGACATGCGGGGATCTCTTGGCTGGGGGGCGCCTGCGCGCTCAAATATGTTTATCATAAGCGTCTATTTGCCTAGCTTGCCACGGACACCATGACCGAGAACGACTATCTGCTCGCCTGGGGCCTCTACGCCCTGGCCGCCCTGGGTTGCCTGGCGGTGGGCTTTCGCCTGACCCGCTGGATGTGGCGCTGGCTGCGCGAACCTTTGCGGGTGGTGATGGCGGTGCTGCTGCTGACCCCGACCATCGTCGACCCGGTCAAGGACAAGTTCGCCCCGGCCATCGCCATCGCCGCCCTCGACCTGCTGTTCAAGGTCGGCAACAACGAATTGCGCGCCGCCGCCGACCTTGCCATGTACGGCATGATCGCCTTCGCCCTGTACGGTGTGTTCGTGCTGCTGCGCTGGCCCCTGGAAAAACGCGCCCGGGCTCGCCGCGAGCGTGCCGAAGCCGCGGCCAAGCGTGACGCTGAAGAGGTCCTGGCCGAAGAGTCGATTGCCGTCGACAGCCGCGACCGCTACCGCAATCCGCCACAACCACCGCAGGGCGGCAACCGTTCTTCGCGGGTCGAGCCGCGCTTGTAGGATTTGCCCGGGAGCAGCCAAGCATGTGTGAACTACTGGGTATGAGCGCCAATGTACCGACCGACATCGTCTTCAGCTTCACCGGGCTGATGCAGCGCGGTGGGCGCACCGGTCCGCACCGCGACGGCTGGGGCATCGGTTTCTACGAAGGCCGTGGCCTGCGCCTGTTCCAGGACCCGGCGGCCAGCTGCGAGTCGGAAGTGGCCAACCTGGTGCAGCGCTACCCGATCAAGAGCGAAGTGGTGATCGGCCACATTCGCCAGGCCAACGTCGGCAAGGTCTGCCTGTCCAATACCCATCCCTTCGTCCGTGAGCTGTGGGGGCGCAACTGGTGCTTCGCCCACAATGGCCAACTGGGTGAGTTCCAGGGCCAGGCGAGTTTCTACCGGCCCATCGGCGACACCGACAGCGAAGCGGCGTTCTGCGACCTGCTCAACCGCGTGCGCGCAGCCTTTCCGGAGCCGGTGGAAGTCGAAGCACTGCTGCCGGTGCTGGTCCAGGCCTGCGCCGAATACCGCGGCAAGGGCGTGTTCAACTGCCTGCTCAGCGATGGCGACTGGCTGTTCTGCTTCTGCTCGACCAAGCTTGTGCATATCACCCGCCGGGCACCGTTCGGGCCGGCACGGCTCAAGGATGTCGACATGATCGTCGACTTTCAGGCCGAAACCACGCCCAACGACGTGGTCACGGTGATCGCCACCGAGGCGCTGACCGAGAACGAGACCTGGCAGCGCTATGAACCCGGCCAGTGGGCGCTGTGGCGCCGTGGCGAATGCATCGCCCAGGGTCAAGGCTAAGGATCAGCCCATGTTCAGAAGTTACCTGCGCCTGCTGCTGTTCACCTTCGGTTTGCTGGTAGGGGTGCAGATACCTGGCCTGATCAACGCCTACGGCCAGCGGGTCGAGGCGCACCTGCTGGAGTCCCGCGAGGGCCTCAAGGGCTTCGAGGAAACCGCCCGGCGCTTCTTCAACGGTGACCTGCAGGCCCTGGTGCGGCATTACCGCAGCAGCGACGATCCGGTGTTCAACAGCGATGCCAACAGCATCGACAGCCTGCTGATCCGCAATCGCCTGTTCGAGCGTGAGTGGCAGATCCTCCAGGGCTCGTGGCTGGAGCGTACCTGGCATGTGCTGGTGCGCGCCGACAGCCAGCTGCGCGAAGAAACCCTCAAGGGCTACAGCTACCAGATCCTCCTGGCCCCCGAAGCGCTGGCCTGGGGCCTGAGCTGCGCGCTGTTGCTGGCCCTGGCGGTGGAAAGCCTGTTGCTGCTGCTCGGCTGGCTGGCGCTCGGTGGGCGGCGCAAGCCGGTGCCCGAGAGCTGGCGCTAGACCAGCACGATGCGCTCGGGGCCGGCGTTGGCGGCATAGCGTTCGAGCACGTTGCGACACAGCGCCACCACTTCATCCACCAGCTCCACACCGGTCTGCCAGGCCACCACCAGCTCCAGGCTCGGGGGCTGGCGGACCAATGGCAACTGGACCAGGTCGCCCCGGGCCAGCTCTTCGCTGACCAGCGCCGGCGGCAGGGCGCCGATGCCGAAGCCGTCGCGTAACAGGCGGGTGATGGCCGCCACCGAATTCACACAGTTGAGCCGCGGCGCACTGACGCCTTCGGCCTGCAGCAGGCTGAGCACTTCCTGGTGCGGCCGGGAGTTCTTCGAGAAGGTCACGATGCGCTCGCGGGCCAGTTCGGCGAGGGAGGCGTAGTCGCGGTTGTAGATCGACTGGCTGGCGACGATCCAGCCCATGGGGTAGCGCGCCAGGTCCAGGCTGCGGATCGATTCCTGGCGCAGCAGGTCGGTTTGCAGGATCACATCGAGAAAGCCTTTTTGCAGCTGTTCGCGCAAGTTAAGCGCGGTATCGGCGACCAGTTCGATTTCCACCTGCGGGTAGCGCTCCATCAGTTCCGACACCAGCGGGCTCATCCAGGTGTGGATCACTGTGTCCATCACCCCCAGGCGCACCCGGCCGACCTTGGCCCGGTCGCTGTCCAGCGATTGCTTGAGGGCCTTGGCGGTGTCGAGCATCTGCTCGGCGTATTCGAGCACCTTGCTGCCTTCGGGGGTCAGGCTCACCCCGCGTGAGTCGCGCAGCAGCAGCTTGACCCCAAGGTCCGCCTCCAGCGCGGCAATGCGGCTGGAGATCGAGGCCTGGGTGGTGAAGAGCTTTTCGGCGGTCAGGCGAAAACTCTTGAGCCGGGCGACCCAGACGAAGGTTTCGAGGAACTTGAGGTTCATGGCGCACTCACTGATCAATTTTTTCTTATGCCAGACCGCTGGTTTTTCTCGTTGGACGGCAATCCGCACCCATCGAAAAATGAAGGTCAGGCCACGACAAAGATCGTCGTCTTTAAAACAATACCAACAAGCTGAGGCAACCATGAACCCATCGGGCGTGCAGCACCAGGCCAAATCCAGTTCAGTGGCCGGTCCTTTCGACTGGTACCGCAACATCAACAAGCAGGAACGACGGACCTTCTGGAGCTGCAAGATCGGCTACGGCCTGGATGGCATGGACACCCAGATGCTCAGCTTCGTCATCCCCACCCTGATCGCCCTGTGGGGCATCACCACCGCCGAGGCCGGGCTGATCCACACCAGCACCCTGATCGCCTCGGCCCTGGGCGGCTGGATCGCCGGCATCCTCTCCGACCGCATCGGCCGGGTGCGCACCCTGCAACTGACCGTGCTGTGGTTCGCGTTTTTCACCTTCCTCTGCGGCTTTGCCCAGAACTACGAACAACTGCTGATCGCCCGCACCCTGATGGGCTTCGGCTTCGGTGGCGAGTGGACTGCCGGTGCGGTGCTGATCGGTGAAGTGATCCGCGCCCAGGACCGTGGCAAGGCGGTGGGCATGGTGCAGTCGGGCTGGGCCATCGGCTGGGGCCTGACGGCGATCCTGTACGCCGTGCTGTTCTCCGTACTGCCGCCGGAAGATGCCTGGCGCGCCCTGTTCCTGCTGGGCCTGGTGCCGGCCGTGTTCGTGATCTTCGTGCGTCGCCTGGTCAAGGATCCGGAAATCTACCGTGAGGCCAAGGCTGCGGAAAAAACCACGGCACCTTCGCATTTCTGGGAAATCTTCGCCCCGGGCATGCTCTCCACCACCATCCGCGCCTCGCTGCTGACCACCGGTGCCCTGGGTGGTTACTACGCCATCACCTCCTGGCTGCCGACCTTCCTCAAGAACGAGCGCGGCCTGAGCGTGCTGGGCACCGGCGGCTACCTGGCCATGGTGATCTTCGGCTCCTACATCGGCTATGTGATCAGTGCCTATCTGACCGACCTGTTGGGGCGCAAGAAGAACTTCATCCTGTTCGCCGTGGGCTCGTTCATCATCGTCCTGCTCTACACCCAGATGCAGGTCAGCGATGGCGTGATGCTGTGGCTGGGCTTCCCGCTGGGCTTCTTCGCCTCGGGCATCTTCAGCGGCATGGGCGCGTTCCTCACCGAACTGTTCCCCACCCGTATCCGTGGCTCGGGGCAGGGCTTCTGCTACAACATCGGCCGTGCCCTGGCGGCGTTCTTCCCGCTGCTGATCGGCATGCTCAGCCAGAAGGTGCCCCTGGGCCTGGGTATCGGCGGCTTTGCCGCGGTGTCGTACGGTGTGGTAATCCTGGCGGCCCTGAGCCTGCCGGAAACCCGCGGCAAACAACTTGAAGCCCGCTAAGGTCGAGCCTGAAGGAGTGTCAGACGTGAGCCGCCTGTTACTGAATTGCGATATGGGTGAAAGTTTTGGCAGCTGGACCATGGGCCTGGATGCCCAGGTCATGCCCTTTGTCGATTGTGCCAACATTGCCTGTGGCTTCCACGCCGGCGACCCGGGGATCATGCGCCAGACCGTGGCCCTGGCCGTGGCCAGTGGCGTGCGTGTCGGCGCCCACCCGGCCTATCCGGACCTGGCTGGCTTCGGCCGCCGTTCCATGGCCTGCAGCGCCGAAGAGATCCGCGACCTGCTGCACTACCAGATCGGCGCGCTGGACGGCATCTGCCGGACCCAGGGCACCCGTGTCGCCTACGTCAAACCCCATGGCGCGCTGTACAACGACATGATGGCCGACCCGCAAAAGCTGCGCGCGGTGCTCGAAGCGGTCGCCGCCTATGACCGGCAACTGCCGCTGATGCTCATGGCCACCGCCGACAACAGCGCCGCCCAGGCCCTGGGTGACGAGTATGGCGTGACCCTGTGGTTCGAGGCCTTCGCCGACCGCGCCTACGATGCCCGTGGTCATCTGGTGTCGCGGCGCCTGCCGGGGGCAGTGCACCATGACCCGGCCGTGATCGTCGAGCAGGCCCTGCGCCTGGCCCGTGGCGAGCCACTGGTCGCGGTGGATGGCAGCGAACTGCACCTGCAGGCGCACACCCTGTGCGTGCATGGCGACAACGACAGTTCGGTGGCGGCGGTTCAGCAAATTCGCCAGGCCCTCGATGCCCTGGTGGCGTCATGAGGTACCGCATTGAAACGGTGGCCATCGACTGCCTGATGGTGCGTATGTTCGACGCCATCGATGAAGCCAACATGCCCTGGATGCTGGCGGCCAGCCAGCGCTTGCGGACGGTGTTCGCCGATCGGCTGATCGACCTGGTGCCGTCCTACACCACGGTGATGGTGCATTTCGACCTGATGCAACTGGCGCCGGACCAGGCCTGCAGCCTGATCCGTGAAGCGCTGGAGCACCTGCAGCCGGATAACGGCAGCGGCGGGCGTCAGCACGAGATTCCGGTGTGGTACGACCTGAGCGTCGGCCCGGAGCTGAGCCTGCTGGCCGAGCGTTGCCGCACCTCGGTGGCCGATATCGTGCGCCGCCACAGCGAGCGCGAATACCAGGTGTTCGCCCTGGGCTTCGCCCCCGGCTTTGCCTTCATGGGCCTGGTCGAGGAAGCGCTGGCCGCCCCGCGCCTGGCCACCCCGCGCAAACGGGTGGCGGCAGGCAGTGTCGGCATCGCCGAGCGCCAGACGGCGGCTTACCCGGCGGTGTCGCCGGGCGGCTGGAACCTGATCGGGCGGACGCCGAGCAAACTGTTCGATCGCCAACGCGACGGCTACAGCCTGCTGCAACCCGGTGACCGGGTGCGTTTCGTACCTGTGGACCGGGCGACCTTCATCAACCTGGGCGGCGACGATACCCCGCTGGAGGTGCTGGCATGAGCCGCTTGTGGATCGAGGCCAGCACGCCGCTGTGCCTGTTGCAGGACGCCGGGCGCTTTGGCGTGCGGCACCTGGGCGTGACCCAGGGCGGGGCGCTGGACTGGGTGTCGATGCGTTGGGCCAACTGGCTGCTGGGCAATGCCGCCGATGCTGCGGTGGTGGAGATCGCCCTGGGCGGCTTCAGCCTGGTGGCCGAGGAAGAGTGTTGCCTGGCCCTGGCCGGCGCCGACCTGGACGCCCGCATCGATGGCCAGCCGCTCAAGCCCTGGTCGAGTTTTACCCTCGCCAAGGGCCAGCGTTTGCGCCTGAACCAGCCAGTGCAGGGCGCCCGGGCGTACCTGGCGGCGCCGGGGGGCTTTGCGGCGCCGCAGGTGCTGGGCAGTTGCGCCAGTGTGGTGCGTGAAGAACTGGGTGGGCTGGATGGGTGTGGATCGCCCTTGGCCAAGGGGCAGCAACTGAGTTACGGCGG
The DNA here is from genome assembly GCF_030272875.2 of Pseudomonas sp. BJa5. NCBI lineage: Bacteria > Pseudomonadati > Pseudomonadota > Gammaproteobacteria > Pseudomonadales > Pseudomonadaceae > Pseudomonas > Pseudomonas sp. BJa5. The sequence continues at coordinate 6,055 of NZ_JALRNG020000012.1, read as the reverse complement.
TGAGGCTTGCGGGCTGCGGGAAGTGCCGTTGGCGCTGCGCCCCGACTTTAGTGCCAATGCACCGCTGGACCTGGTGCTGGGCGCGCAGATCGGCGACTTCAGTGGCTTGAGCCTGTTCGATGCGTTCAACCGTGACTGGACCCTGGACAGCCGCGCCGATCGCATGGGCATTCGCCTGCTGGGACCGGCCTTGCAGTACCAGGGGCCGGCGATGATTTCCGAAGGCATTCCGCTGGGCGCGGTGCAGGTGCCGCCGGACGGGCAGCCGATCGTGCTGCTCAATGATCGCCAGACCATAGGTGGTTATCCGCGGTTGGGGGCGTTGACGCCGCTGGCGCTGGCGCGCCTGGCGCAGATGCTGCCGGGGAGTGTGGTGCGGTTCAGGCCGGTGGTGCAGGCGCTGGCCTGGCAGGAACAGCGGGATTATCTGGGGCGGTTTGTCGAGGCTTAGGGCCTGATCGCGGGGCAAGCCCCCTCCGACGGTAGGAGCGGGCTTGCCCCGCGATGGCTTACTTGGACAGAAACCGCATCCCTTCCTCAAGCCCACGCAAGGTCAGCGGATACATCCGGTCCTCGATCAGCTCGCGCACGATGTTGGTCGAGGCGGTATACCCCCAGGTGTCCTTGGGATAGGGGTTGATCCAGATAAGCTTCTTGTACTTCTCCATGAAGCGCTGCATCCACACATAGCCGGCTTCTTCGTTCCAGTGCTCGACGCTGCCACCGGGCTGGGTGATCTCGTAGGGCGCCATGGCCGCATCGCCGACGAACACCACTTTGTAGTCGGCGCCGTACTTGTGCAGCAGGTCCATGGTCGAGGTGCGTTCCGAGGTGCGGCGCAGGTTGTTCTTCCACACCGACTCGTAGACGAAGTTGTGGAAGTAGTAGTACTCCAGGTGCTTGAACTCGGTCTTGCAGGCCGAGAACAGCTCTTCGCAGATCTTCACATGGGCGTCCATCGAACCGCCGATATCGAACAGCAGCAGCAACTTGACGCTGTTGCGCCGTTCCGGACGCATCTGGATGTTGAGCAGGCCGGCATCGCGGGCGGTGTGGTCGATGGTGCCGTCGATGTCCAGCTCCTCGGCCGCGCCCTGGCGGGCGAACTTGCGCAAGCGGCGCAGGGCCAGCTTGATGTTGCGCGTGCCCAGTTCGACCTGGTCGTCGAGGTTCTTGTATTCGCGCTGGTCCCAGACCTTGACCGCCTTGCCCTGGCGCTTGCCGGCATCGCCGACGCGGATGCCCTCGGGATTGAAGCCGCCCGAGCCGAACGGGCTGGTGCCGCCGGTGCCGATCCACTTGTTGCCGCCGGCATGGCGTTCCTTTTGCTCTTCCAGGCGCTTCTTGAACTCTTCGATGAGCTTGTCCAGACCGCCCAGTGACTGGATCTGCGCCCGTTCCTCATCGGTCAGCGAACGTTCGAACTCCTTGCGCAGCCAGTCTTCGGGAATCAGCGCTTCCAGGTGCTGGTTGAGGTTCTCCAGGCCCTTGAAGTAGGCGGAGAAGGCCCGGTCGAACTTGTCGAAATGCCGTTCATCCTTGACCAGGATCGCCCGCGACAGGAAGTAGAACTCGTCCATGTCGGCAAAGGTGACGCCCTGCTTGAGCGCATTGAGCAGATCAAGCAGCTCGCGCACCGACACCGGCACCTTGGCCGCGCGCATTTCATTGAACAGATTGAGCAGCATGGCAGTTGCCTCCCGGCTCAGCGGTTGCCGCGACGGCTCATGAAGGCCAGGCGCTCAAGCAGTTGCACGTCCTGTTCGTTTTTCACCAGGGCGCCGGCCAGCGGCGGGATGGCCTTGGTCGGATCACGCTCGCGCAGTACCGCTTCGCCGATGTTGTCGGCCATCAGCAGCTTGAGCCAGTCGACCAGCTCCGAGGTGGAAGGCTTTTTCTTCAGGCCCGGCACCTTGCGCACGTCGAAGAACACGTCCAGCGCTTCGCTGACCAGGTCCTTCTTGATGTTGGGGTAGTGCACGTCGACGATCTGCTGCAGGGTGTCGCGGTCGGGGAAGGCGATGTAGTGGAAGAAGCAGCGGCGCAGGAAGGCGTCCGGCAGCTCTTTCTCGTTGTTGGAGGTAATGATGATGATCGGGCGCTGCTTGGCCTTGATGGTCTCATCGGTCTCGTAGACGTAGAACTCCATCTTGTCCAGTTCCTGCAACAGGTCGTTGGGGAACTCGATGTCGGCTTTGTCGATCTCGTCGATCAGCAGGATGACCCGCTCTTCGGACTCGAACGCCTCCCAGAGCTTGCCTTTCTTCAGGTAGTTGCGCACGTCGTGGACCTTGTCCACGCCCAGTTGCGAGTCACGCAGGCGGCTGACCGCGTCGTACTCGTAGAGACCCTGGTGGGCCTTGGTGGTCGACTTGATGTGCCAGGTGATCAGCTTGGCGCCAAAGGATTCGGCCAGTTGCTCGGCGAGCATGGTCTTGCCGGTGCCCGGCTCGCCCTTGACCAGCAGTGGCCGCTCCAGGGTGATCGCCGCGTTGACCGCCAGTTTAAGGTCGTCTGTGGCGACGTATGCGCTGGTGCCTTCGAACTTCATGAACCGATCCTCTAACGTTGCGCCCGGGGGTACATCGCCCCCGGCAAAAAAATTGTCATGCACGACTATAACGCGGGCTCCGGCCGACTGGGAACGCAGACGGGCCATTCAGTCTCTGAATGGCCCGTCACTTGGTGACTCAGTCAGACTTGGGCGCGGGTTGCTCGTAGCGTGCATTGAACGCCTGAATGAAGCCATTGCGCAGGATCTGCAGGAACGCCTCGAAGCCGCTGATATCGCGTTTGTGTACGCTGCCGCGCAGTTCCACACGGGTGGCGAACTGGTTCTTGCGCTGGTTTTTCAGTGCCGTTTCGCCACCGCCGATCAACGCTTCCCAGATCGAACGGAAAAGGCCCTTTTCTTCATCCTTGACGTCCTGCTGCCAGTTGAATACATCGACATCGCGCAGCAGAGGCTTGATATAGCCGGTAAGCCGGCCATTGCTCGCCTGGGCCTCGATCACCAGGTCGCCGTGGCCGGCATTGAAGTCGAACTTGCCATAGGCATTGGCAAAATCATTGAGCTTGCGCAGCTGGAGGTCGGTGGCGCGCAGGCGGAACTGGAAGTTGTCGAAGTCGCTGAACGGGTCGAACGTGGCGTTGCTCTCCACGGCGGCATCGCCGAGCAGCCGGGCCTTGCCGTCAAAGCGGGCATCGCGCCGGCCCTTGAGGTCCTCGACGTTGGTCAGGTTGCGAATGCTGGCATCGAGCCGGGTGGCCTTGAGGTTGACCTGGGGCCTGGCGTTGAAGTTGCGAAAACTCAAGGTGCCGTTGTCGATGCGCACTTCATTGAGGGTAATGGGCAGCAGTTTTTCCAGTTGCTGGCGCCAGTCGGTGCCCTGGCCGGTCTGCGAGCTCTGCTTGCTGGCGCCGTCGACGAAATTCAGCGTGGGGCGTACGAACACCACTTCGGCAACCACGGCATGGTCGTACCACAGCGATCGCCAACTGACCGACAGATCGATCAGGGGCGCCTCAAGCAACGGCACCGGTACCTTGCCGCTGGTCTTGACGATGGTCATCCCATTGATCTTGTAGGCACCCCGCCACCAGGCCAGGTCCACGTCGGTGATCCGTCCCCGATAGTCACCCATGTCGGCCAGCCGGTCGTTGAGGTAGTCGCGCACGAGCCAGGGCAGGGCCAGGTGCAGGCCGATCAGCAACAGGGCAATCCCCAACAGCCCCCCGAGGGGCCAGCGATAGCGGCGTTTCATCGGTCGGGTTTCCAGCAGGGGTATAGATCGGTTGACCCTTGCCGTTGGCGTCGGTTCGCTGCTTGTGGACGCACCGACGCCGCAGGCTTACCCTTGAAGTTTTCCGTCCGCAGTCCAAAAGGACCCCTGCCATGAGCCGTATTTTTGCTGACAACGCGCACTCCATCGGTAATACACCGCTGGTGCAGATCAACCGCATCGCCCCGCGCGGGGTGACCATCCTGGCCAAGATCGAAGGGCGCAACCCGGGCTATTCGGTCAAGTGCCGGATCGGTGCGAACATGATCTGGGACGCTGAAAGCAGCGGCAAGCTCAAGCCGGGCATGACCATCGTCGAGCCCACCTCGGGCAACACCGGTATCGGCCTGGCCTTTGTCGCCGCGGCCCGTGGCTACAAGCTGCTGCTGACCATGCCGGCGTCCATGAGCATCGAGCGGCGCAAGGTACTCAAGGCACTGGGCGCCGAGCTGGTGCTGACCGAGCCGGCCAAGGGCATGAAAGGCGCGATCGACAGGGCCGGCGAAATCGTTGCCAGCGATCCGGCCCGGTACTTCATGCCGGCCCAGTTCGACAACCCGGCCAACCCGGCGATCCACGAGAAGACCACCGGCCCGGAAATCTGGAACGACACCGATGGCGCCGTCGATGTACTGGTAGCCGGCGTCGGCACCGGCGGCACCATCACCGGTGTGTCGCGCTACATCAAGCAGACCCAGGGCAAGGCGATCCTGTCGGTGGCGGTCGAGCCGATTACCTCGCCGGTGATCACCCAGACCCTGACCGGCCAGGAGGTCAAGCCCAGCCCACACAAGATCCAGGGCATCGGCGCCGGTTTCGTGCCCAGGAACCTCGATCTGTCGATGGTCGACCAGGTCGAGCTGGTCAGTGACGAAGAGGCCAAGGCCATGGCCCTGCGCCTGATGCAGGAGGAGGGGATCCTCAGCGGGATCTCTTGCGGCGCGGCGATGGCGGCGGCGGTGCGCCTGGCGGAGAAGCCGGAGATGCAGGGCAAGACCATCGTGGTGATCCTGCCTGACTCCGGCGAACGCTACCTGTCGAGCATGCTCTTCAGCGACCTGTTCACCGAGCAGGAGAACCAGCAGTAACACGACCTGGAGCAAGGGGCGGTACACGACTTTATTGCACAATCGTCAATACTGAATGCCGGTCTCGGTTGTTTTTACCGGGGCCGGTTCAGTTTATGATGGCTTTTTGATCCGGCAGTGATGGCCTGGACTGCAATTCCAAGGAGTGTTGAATGACCTTTTCCTTTGCCGCCAAGGCGGGTGTCTTGTTGCTGTTTTTCGGCAGCACACTGTTCGTTCACCTGCGCGGCAAGGCGCGCCTTCCGATGCTGCGCCAGTTCGTCAACCACTCGGCGCTGTTCGCTCCTTACAACGCCTTGATGTACCTGTTCTCCGGCGTGCCGTCCAAACCCTACCTCGATCGCAACCGCTTTCCCGAGCTCGATGTGCTCAAGGACAACTGGCAGGTGATCCGCGAAGAGGCCATGCACCTGTTCGACGAGGGTTATATCCGCGCCGCCGAGAAGGATAACGACGCCGGCTTCGGTTCGTTCTTCAAGAAGGGCTGGAAGCGTTTCTACCTGAAGTGGTACGACAAACCGCTGCCATCGGCCGAAGCGCTGTGCCCGCGCACGGTCGAGCTGGTCAACAGCATTCCCAACGTCAAGGGCGCGATGTTTGCCCTGTTGCCCGGTGGCAGCCACCTCAACCCGCACCGCGACCCCTTCGCCGGTTCCCTGCGCTACCACTTGGGCCTGTCGACACCCAACTCCGACAACTGCCGGATCTACGTCGATGGTCAGGTCTATGCCTGGCGCGACGGCGAAGACGTGATGTTCGATGAGACCTATGTGCACTGGGTCAAGAACGAAACCGAAACCACCCGGGTGATCCTGTTCTGCGACGTCGAGCGTCCGCTGAGCAGCCCGTTGATGACCCGCATCAATCGCAAGGTCAGCGCCTTCCTCGGTCGCGCCACCGCGCCGCAGAACACCGACGACGAGCGCGTGGGTGGGATCAACCAGGCCTATGCCTGGAGCAAGCGCTTCAGCACGGTCATCAGTGGGCGGGTCAAGCAGTTCAAGCGTGCCAATCCCAAGGCATACCGGGTGTTGCGTCCGGTGCTGGCGGTGGTGGTGGCCTACCTGCTGTATCGCTGGTTGTTCTGACACCCTATCGCGGGGGGGGGCCCCCCCCAAAAGGTGGGGGGGCGGTGCCACCCCGAGAGAAAACCAACAAAAAAAACCCACAAAAAAAAAAACAAAA